>JALSQY010000215.1 GCA_026985035.1 Methylothermaceae bacterium | reverse complement strand
ACTTGTTCATAAGCTCCCGAAAACACTATCATCAAATATGCTTCCCCTGTATGCGACAATTATGGCGCGATGCCGTTTTCGTCAAAGCACTTCCATTTTGCTCAGGTTTATCTGGATTTAACACTCAATCCATTTATTCCGAGTTGATTGTTTTTTCGCATCATAAGGCATCAATCCTATAATTACTCATCCTCAGGCAAATTTTTGGCTTGGAACTCACACAAATCCCGAATAACACACTTGTTGCATTTAGGGGTGCGGGCAGTACAGACATATCGTCCGTGTAAAATCAGTAAATGATGGGCGTTTTTCTTGTATTCTTTTGGCGTCCAGCGGTTGAGTTTGTCTTCGACTTCGCGGACGGTCTTCCCAGTAGCCAAGCCGGTGCGATTGCAGACCCGAAAAATATGGGTGTCGACGGCAATGGTTGGTTCACCAAAGGCGGTATTCAAAATCACGTTGGCGGTTTTGCGCCCTACCCCGGGCAACGCTTCCAGAGCTTTGCGGGTACGGGGAACCCGGCCTTCATGTTGATCGAGCAGTTGCCGGCAAAGACGGATAATATGGCGGGCCTTGCTGTTGTATAACCCAATGTGGCGAATATAGCGTTTTAGCCCTTCTTCCCCCAGGGCCAGAATTTTCTCCGGCGTATTGGCCACCTTGAAAAGTTTTTCCGTGGCTTGATTGACGCTTTTGTCGGTAGCCTGGGCGGAAAGCACGACGGCTATCAACAGCTCAAAAGGGGTTTGATATTTCAGTTCAGTGCTGGGGTTTGGAATGGCATTGGCCAGGCGTTCGAAAATCTGCCGGCGTTTTAATTGATTCATAAATTCAACTATGCTTGCGGCGCAAAGCTTCTTTCTTAGCCGCCAGGCGCGCTTTCCGCTGCCGTTCCTGACCGGCTAAACGCCGTTGCCGGTTATGGTAACGGATTTTCGTCAGGCTTTTACGCTTTTGCAATTGCTCATCATTTTCAGGGATAAACTCGGCAGGCGCGGGTACCATTTCAATGCAATCCACAGGACAGGGAGGCAGGCATAACTTGCAGCCGATACACTCGAATGTCAGTACCGTATGCATTTGATTGGACGCGCCTACGATCGCATCCACAGGGCAAGCCGCCAGACAACGGGCACAGCCGATGCAACGGCGCTCGTCAATCAACGCAACCTTGGAAAATTTTCCTTGGGAGGACGGCAAAACAGCAGCGGCTATTTAACCCGCATGCCTGGCTGTGCTCCCTCATCGGGAGACAGCAGATACAACTCATCACCGCCGGGCCCGGCGGCCAATACCATCCCTTCGGAAAGCCCAAACCGCATTTTGCGGGGCTTGAGATTGGCCACCACGACAGTCAGACGTCCTACCAGATCCTTTGGATCATAAGCGGCCTTGATACCGGCAAATACAGTGCGAGTCTCGCCACCCAGGTCCAAGGTCAATTGCAGAAGCTTTTCCGCACCTGCCACATGGGAAGCTTCAACGATTCGGGCGATCCGCAAATCCACCTTGGCAAACTCCTGGTAGTCGATCAGATCGGCAATCGGTTCAGCCGCCAATGGGCCGCTGGCAACGGCAGGTTCCAGGTTTTCCTTGGAAGCTTCCACCATGGCACTGATTTTATCCGGATCGACCCGGGTCAATAAGGGCTTGAAGTCATTAATCCGGTGATTGAGGAGCGGCTCGGTAGAAACATCAGGCCACGGTTGGGAAGATATGTTCAGAAAAGCTTCTGATTTTGTGGCCAGGGAAGGGACCACTGGTTTCAGGTAGGTAACGAGCAAGCGGAACAAGTTGAGCCCTTGGGTGCAAATAGCCTGTAATTCCTCTTCGCGGCCGGGTTCCTTGGCAATCACCCAAGGTTTATTTTCATCGATGTACTGGTTGGCCACATCCGCCAGCGCCATGATTTCCCGCATCGCCTTGCCAAATTCACGCGCTTCATAAAGGGTGGCAATCTCTTCCCCTGCCCCGAGGAAACGGTGAAACAAATCCGGATCAGGAAGCACGGCTGCAAGCTTGCCTTCAAAGCGTTTTTTGATAAACCCGGCGCAGCGGCTGGCGATATTGACTACTTTACCCACCAAATCCGAATTGACCCGCTGAGTGAAATCGTCAAAGTTCAGATCAAGATCTTCCACCCCTGCCCCCAATTTGGCGGCAAAATAGTAGCGCAGATATTGAGGGTCGAGGTGATCCAGATAGGTACGGGCCTTGATGAAGGTGCCCCGGGATTTTGACATTTTCTCGCCGTTGACGGTCAAGAATCCGTGGGCGTAAACAGCGCTCGGAGTGCGGAAACCAGCACCATGAAGCATGGCCGGCCAGAACAGCGCATGAAAGTAAATAATATCCTTGCCGATGAAATGATAGAGCTCAGCGCTGCTGTCCGGCCCCCAATAGTCATCAAAATTCACTCCCTTCCCGGCACACAGATGCTTGAAACTGGCCATATAGCCGATAGGAGCGTCCAGCCAAACGTAGAAATACTTACCCGGCGCGTCGGGGATTTCGAAGCCAAAATAAGGGGCATCGCGGGTAATATCCCAATCTCTTAGGCCCGATTGCAACCATTCATCCACTTTGTGGGCAACTTCCGGCTGCAAATGGCCCTTCCGGTGGACCCAATCTTTCAAGAACCCCTTGAAATCCGATAACTTGAAAAAATAATGCAGGGTTTCCTTTTCCACCGGTTTGGCGCCAGAAACTGCTGAAACCGGATTTTTCAACTCGGTAGGAGAATAGGTCGCGCCACAAGCCTCACAACTATCCCCATACTGATCCCTCGCGCCGCAGCGGGGACATTCCCCCCTGATAAAGCGATCCGGCAGAAACATTTTTTTCACCGGATCATACAATTGCGTGATGGTGCGCGCTTCAATATGCCCGGCTTCCTTCAAACGCTGGTAGATCAAGGCGGCCAGATCTCTGTTTTCCTGAGAGTGGGTGCTGTAATAACAATCAAAAGCAATATCAAAACCGGCAAAATCCTCCCGGTGCTCCTTCCCCACTTGCTCGATCAACGCCTCTGGCGTCATCCCTTCCTGCTGGGCCTTGAGCATTATCGGCGTGCCGTGAGTGTCGTCGGCACAGACATACCAGCAAGTTGTCCCCCGCATTTTTTGAAACCGCACCCAAATATCCGTTTGAATGTATTCCACCAAGTGCCCCAGGTGAATTGGGCCATTAGCATAGGGCAAGGCGCTGGTAACCAGCATTTTACGATGGGCTGTTTGTGACATGGTTGCGGGATACTATTTCCAGGGAAGTCAGTAAAACGGCTATTTTAGCCTAAAATAATGATAAAGTATGAAGTCCCTTGGCATTTTTAGAGGCATTATGGAAACAGCACTTACCATTACCCGGGGACATCCTTTGCCCCTAGGGGCCCACTCAGTCGAAGGGGGTATCAATTTTTCCGTATTCAGCCGTCACGCTACTCGAATCTGGCTGCTATTGTTTGATAATCCCACATCTCTCGATCCCAAGGGTTATTTTGAACTGGAACCCACGGTTCACCGCACCGGCGATCTGTGGCACGCCTGCATCAAAGGCGCCAAACCGGGGATGTGTTTCGTATTTCAGGCCGATGGTCCGTTTGCCCCGGCGGAAGGCCACCGTTTCAACCGCCACCGGGCCTTACTTGATCCTTATGCCGTAGTATTAACCGATGTGGAAAATTGGGATTTTTCCATTCACTGTGATCAATGGCTAAAACAGCATCCGGGGGAAGAGCTCCCCAAAGCACAATACCGCGTCAAAGGGATGATCCCCCGGGAAGACGGTTTTGACTGGGGCAACGACCGCCCCTTGAAAACGCCTTGGCCGGAGACTGTCATCTATGAAACGCATGTCCGGGGACTTACCGTTCATCCCTCTTCTTGCGCCCGTTATCCTGGCACTTTCCTGGGGGTAATTGAGAAAATTCCTTATTTCAAGGAATTGGGTATTACGGCGATTGAATTCATGCCCCTGCAACAATTCAATCCCTATGAATTGCAACGCAACAATCCGCTGACCGGAGAACCTTTGGTCAACTATTGGGGATACAGCACCGTAGCGTTCTTCGCGCCCCATGCCCAATACAGCACCGGCCGGCAAGTCGGCGGGCAGCTCACCGAATTCAAAGCCATGGTCAAGGCGTTGCACGAAGCGGGAATCGAAGTATTGCTGGACGTGGTATTCAACCATACCGCCGAAGGCAACGAATCCGGCCCCACCTTGAATTTCAAGGGGCTGGATAACAGCATCTATTATCTTCTGGAAGACGAAGACAAAAGCCGTTATAAAAATTACTCCGGTTGCGGCAATACCTTGAACTGCAATCATCCGGTAGTGCGCAACTATATCATGGAATGCCTGCGCTACTGGGTCACCGAAATGCATGTGGATGGCTTTCGCTTTGATTTGGCGTCTATCCTGGGACGTGACCCGAGCGGACGTTTGGTGCCCAACCCTCCCTTGCTGGAATCCATTGCCGAAGACCCGATCCTGCGGGGGGTGAAACTGATTGCCGAAGCTTGGGATGCCGGCGGCGCTTATCAGGTGGGTTTCTTTCCGGGCGAACGCTGGTCCGAGTGGAACGGCCACTTCCGCGACGATGTCCGGCGGTTCTGGCGCGGCGACGAAGGCATGGCAGGACCACTGGCCACCCGCTTGTGCGGCAGTGCCGACTTGTACCAGCATAGCGGCAAAACCCCGGTCAACAGCATCAACTTTGTCACCAGTCACGACGGTTTCACCCTCAACGACCTGGTCAGCTACGAGCATAAACATAACGAAGCCAACGGCGAGGATAACCGCGACGGCAGCAACGAAAACTACAGCTGCAATTACGGCGTGGAAGGACCAACCGATAACCCTGAAATCGAAGCCATACGGCTGCGGCAAATTAAAAATATGCTGACCACGCTATTTGTCTCCCGCGGCATTCCCATGCTTCTGGGAGGCGATGAGTTCCGCCGTACCCAGCAAGGAAATAACAATGCCTACTGCCAGGACAATGAAATCTCCTGGTTTAACTGGAGACTGGTGAAGAAAAACAAGGGGTTAGTGCGCTTCGTAAAACTTTTGATCCAATTCCGCCGCACTCACCCCATTTTAAGCGCCGAGGATTTTTATGATCCGGAGGATATCATTTGGTTCGGCAATGAAGGAGCGCCTCCGGACTGGGGAAAAACCCGCTTTCTGGGAGCATCCATTTTCTCCAGAGAAGATGGCGGACATCATTTATGTTTGCTTTTTAACGCGGACCCCGCTGCCATTGCCACAGCCCTGCCTCCCGCGCCGGTGGGGACCCGTTGGCATTTAGCCATAGACACCGCCAACAATGCCCCTGAAGACATCTTCGAGCCAGGCCAGGAACCCCTCTACCCCAAACAAGACAGGGCAGAACTCATTGGCCGCAGCTTGAAAATATTGGTCACACATCCAATTGCCGACTAAGGTTATTAAAGGCCCCTCTGACTTAGTCATAGGGGCCTAAAGTGACCGACATTATTATTACTACCATGCACTTCGATCAGAGACGTTACCCTGACCGCCGCCGCCGCAACTGGAAGAGTTTCGCCTATGCCATCTATAAGGGACGACGTGGCTCTCCCAGACGGTATGAAGAACAACAGCAGCCCCACTACATCGATATCTATGAAGATCCCAAAACCTGGCTATGGCTGGTTGGCATAATAGGGTTTTGCGCGCTGGATGCGGTCCTCACCCTCCAAATCATCGACCGGGGCGGGGTTGAGGTAAATCCGATCATGCATTTTCTTCTCGAAATGGGCCTGTCAGCTTTTTTCTACACCAAATACCTGGCCACCGCCGCCGCGCTTATTTTTATCGTCATGCATATCAATTTCACCATCCGCGGCATTCCCATACGGAGAATTCTGCCGGTCATCTTTAGTTTTTATGCGATTTTAATCGCTTACGAATGTGTCTTGCTTTTTGCATGAGCAGACGCCGGAATCAGCCGCTCCACCACAGCCGACCCCACACTGTCGCCCCATACATTGATAGCGGTGCGGAAGCGATCAAGCAGCCAGTCCACGGATAACAAAATCCCGATATATTCCACCGGCAAGCCCACCGCATTGAGAACGATCACCATGGTCACCAGGCCGGCTTCCGGAATACCGGCGGCGCCAATGGCGGCCAAGGTCGCGGTTATCGCCACTGTTGCTTGCTGCATCCAAGACAATTCGATGCCTATGACCTGGGCAATGAAAATGGCTGCGACCGCTTCATAAAGGGCAGTGCCATCCATATTGATTGTCGCCCCCAAGGGAATCACGAATTCAACCGATTCTTTCTTGACCTTGGCCCGATCCACCGCGCACTCCATGGTAACCGGCAAGGTAGCTGAAGAACTTGCGGTGGAAAAGGCGGTCAAAAGGGCCTGGGACATGCGCAGCATAAAACGAAAAGGATGACGCCGGGTGAACAACCACAACATCAAGGGCAAGGTAACAAATCCATGAATGCCGAGCCCGACAAGGACCGTCATAACATACCGTCCCGTTTGCATCAGGGTCTTTACAAATTCCCCATGCAACTGCGCTTCGCCAAAACGGGCGGCCACCAAGCAAAATATACCCAAAGGCGCGACCTTCATCAGCAACATGACGAAGGACAAAAAAGCATCATTGATCTGGACAATGATATTTGCCAGTATATTCACCCGCTCGCCCATGGTCGTGAGCATTCCGGCAAAAATGATGGAAAAGACAATCAAGGGCAACAGTTGGGTGTTGGCTGCCGCGGCAAACAAATTATCTGTAAACAACATCAACAACAGGTTTTTCAAAATTGTGCCAATCCCCACCTCTTCCGCTGGCGCCGTCACCCCCTTTTCACCCATCAACGCCTCAAGCGATTTGGCATCCAGCCCTCCCGCGCCAGGCTCGATCCAATTGACAACCAGTATCCCTACAATGACCGCCAGCAGGGTGGTCGTCAGATAATAGGCAATCGCCGCGCCTCCCGGGCGCCCCAATTGACGGATATCGCCGAGACCAAGAATCCCGCTCATCACACTGGCCATCACCAGGGGGACTACCAGCATTTTCAAGGCCCGCAGGAATATTTCACCACCAATTTCAAATTTCACGGCAATCGCGGGACTCAGTACCCCCAGGACAACCGCACCAATGATGGCCAGCAAGATAAAAAGCGTGAGATTATTGTTTTTGTTTTCCATCTGTCCCCCCAAAAAGCTTTAATAACCTATGAATTCATCATGCATGACTATGATCAAAAGCGAGAAAAAACCTTCGATAGCTGCTATCATTTTAAGGGTTTTAGTCAATTCAGGGCATTTATCTATCTATCGTCATCCGTCGGCTGCCGCTCACAAGTGGCCGGGGGATTGATTGAGTTTGTCAATCTTCCCTTTCATTCAGGAACAGATTTTTCATTTTTTTAATGGCTATCCGTTTGCCCCATTTTCAGATACCCCCAGCCTGGCAACGTTTCTGGCATTGGTGGACCCAGCAACTATCGTACTTTGTCCCCACCTCTGTTAAAAAGTTATTTGCCCAACAATCTCGCCGTTACCTCACTTTTCCGGCACCAGAAAAAGTGCAAACTTGGCATTTCTCCGAAACCCGGGAAATCATTCCCGACGGAGAAATACAGTTAGATAAAATTACTCTGGAATCCGATTCCAATGGCAATGGGCCCCAGAATCAGATCCCTACTATTTTACTCTTGACTCCCGGCCAATATCTGCTGCGGACCCTGAAACTTCCCGCTGCCGCGGAAGAAAACTTGCATCAAGTCGTCGCTTTCGAACTGGACAAGCAAACCCCTTTTGAAGCGGGACAAGTCTATTTTGCAGAGCGGTTAATCAACCGCCAGCCACAAGGCAAAAAAATCACGGTACAGGTAGTCCTGGTCCGCAAGGAATTTCTTGACGACAAAATTTCCTTGCTGCGTGCGGCGAATATCCAGCCAGATGCCGTCGATGTCGCTAAATTTGAAGGTGAGCAGCCGGTTCCCTTGGGTTTCGATTTACTGCCATCCCAATGGCAAGTGACTAAAAACCGGCGTCAAAAAATCATCAACGGTGTTTTGACGGCGCTTTTGCTTGCTCTCATCGTGACTGCCCTGGCACTGCCCATCCTCCACCAGAAAAAAGTCATTGCCGATTTGGAAAAACAAATCTCGCAAGTCCGCACCAAGGCAAAGCAAGCCAACGAGCTTAAACAACAAGTGGAGCAACTTAAGGAGGAAAGCCGCTTTGCCGCCACCAAGAAACAGGCAAAACCCGCCTTGATTCAGGTGATAGAAGACCTTTCCCAAAGGATTCCCAAAGATACCTGGCTCACGGGCTTTCAATATCAAAAGGGACAACTTAGAATTGACGGCCGCTCGCCGGCAGCCTCAAAATTGATCGAATTACTGGAGGACTCCCCTTATTTGAAGAATCTGCATTTCATCTCTCCCATTACTCAAGACCGCAATACCGGCCTGGAGCGTTTCCGAATCAGCATGGAAGTAAGCAATGAAGCTGCTAAAAACGCCACTCACTGATGCTCAACAGCGTATCTTGGCGGTTGCCTTGACGGCACTGCCAATCCTGCTCATATATTTTATTCTGGCAGCGCCTTATCTTCGTCTGCTCAAGGAAGGCCGGGAAACGATCGAGGATTTGCAATTCCAACTTGAGCGATTACAAAAAACCGCCGCCCAACAATCCCAGTGGCAGCAACAACTCCAAACCCTGCAACAGCAGAACCAACGCAACCGCCATTATCTGGAGGGAAACACACCAGCGCTGGCCTCGGCTGAACTGCAAAAATATTTAAGCAATATTATCCGTCAGGCAGGAGGTGAATTGACCAGTACCCAGGTTATTCCTCCTCGGGAAGAAGACAAGTTCACCCGCATTGCGGTAAGGATACGCATGTCTGGGAACACCGAAGTTTTACGCGAAGTGCTGCACGCCATTGAAACCCGTCAACCTTTACTCATGGTGGAAACCATGAACATTCGGCCGGTGCGCAAACGCCGGGATCCCAAGACCCGAAAATTGGTGGCCACCGAGCGAATGAATATTGACATGGAAGTCTTTGGATATATGGCAACCCCAAAATCATGAATGGATCACGACGCAATTTGATCACCGGGCTGTTAATCGGTGCCTGCAATCTAATGATATTGGTCATCGCGCTCCAATATTGGTTGCTTGGCCGGTCAGTTCCCAACCTTGAACCAGCGCCGGAAACAACCTCGAATAACCATCCTTTGCCCCAGGCACCAGCCGCACCCGAACCGCCCCCCCTGCCGTTGGACCGTTTTCAAGCCATGGTGACCCATCCGTTATTTGTCGAGGGGCGCCAACCCATTCCCGAACAAGATAAAACCGGCGAGGCCACTGTGCAAGAAAGCGGTCCTCCGCCAAAAGTAGAGCTTACCGGCATTATTCAGACCCCCAATGCGGGAAAAATCATTTTGATCCGCGACAAAGAAGGCAAAACCCGCCGCCTCAAACCCGGCGACAACGTGGACGGCTGGGAGCTGGCGGAACTGGCGCCCGACCATGTGGTTTTGACGCAAGGCGCAAAAAAACATACGCTCAAGCTCATCAAACCCCGGCCGCAATCGAAAATACGCAGACCACGCCAACGCCAGAGGCCAAAGGCTCCAATCCCCCGGAGGGTCAAACCGATCACCAATCCTTTTGCACCATTGAAACCCGCGCCCACTCAACCAAAATAGGGATAATTGTTCAATGAAAACAACTGTGACGCGCCTTTCATTCTGTATTGCCATTACCCTGGGGCTATCTTCATGCGAACTGCTCGGCCCCCATCTGGGCAAGAAAATTCCACTGGAAATAAAGGAAATTCAGGAGCCCCCACCTGAAGAAGCGGAAGAAACCACCCCGCCCGAACCTCAAAAATCTGCTGGCCTGGAAAAACCTGAGATTTACACCGCAAAACCCGCATTCATCCGCCCGGTTCCCAGGCCTGTAGTATCAAACAAAGCAGGGCAATACACTTTAAATTTTGACGATGCCGATTTGGGCGAAGTAGCCAAAGTCATCCTGGGCGATATCCTCAAACACAATTACATCCTCAGCCCCAAGGCCGGCGGCAAAATCACCTTGCAGACCACGCGCCCCTTGCGCAAAGACGAAGTTCTGCCCACTCTGGAAATGCTCCTGCGCATGAACGGGCTCGCCTTGGTCATGCGCGATGGCTACTACTGGATTGGGCCTGCCACGGAAGCGACGGCGGGAGCACCCATCGGCGTTGCGGGAAACCGCAATCTGCCCGTCGGCTACCAGATCCGGATCATCCCGCTGCGCTATGTGGGCGTGTCTGCCATGGAAAAAATTCTCAAACCTCTGATGCCGCCGAGGGGGCTGTTATTCAGCGACCCGGCCCGGAATTTGATTATGGTGGCCGGTTCCGCGGCGGAATTGAAACACCTGGAAGAAACCGTGCGCGCCTTTGACGTCAATTTTCTCAAGGGCATGTCGGTGGGGCTTTTTCCGCTCCAAAACGTGGATGTAGACACACTCAAAGGCGATTTGGAAAAAGCCCTGGGTGAAAACACCATTGGCAAGGATACCGGGCTTTTGAAAATTTTGCCCCTCAAACGCTTGAACGCCCTGATGATCATCACCGCCCAACCGGAATACCTGAAATTGGCGGAAACCTGGATCGCCCGCCTGGACCGCACCATTACCGAGGCCTCGGGGGATGTTCATGTCTACCGGGCGCAGAACGTGGATGCGGTGAAACTGGCCGAAACCCTCAATCAGATTTTTACCGGCAAGAGTAGGGCCAAAACCCCGCCAACCAAACTGGCCCCGGGCCAGAAAAAGGCAACCCTCAAATCCAAAACCAAGGCCCCCAGCCTGGCTACCCCTTCTTCCTCCTCACCGGCCTCCGGCGCTATCCGGATCATTGCCGATGAACCTAACAACGCCCTGGTTATCATTGCCGACCAGGAAGACTACCGGGCGATCGAAAGGGTGGTCAAGCAATTGGACAGGATCCCGCTTCAGGTTCTGATTGATGCCACCATTTTCGAGGTCACTTTGACCGATGAACTGCGTTATGGTGTGGAATGGTTCATCCAAAATAAACTTCCCAAAAATCACAGCCGATTGGGACTCATAGAGAATCAACAAGGTGTCAACCTGACAGAAGCAGTCAAAAATGGCTTGCTTACCAGTTTCACCGGAGGATTCTCGTATCTTTTCATGAACAAATCACAAGACCTGGGCGTCTTGTTTAAAGCCTTGGCCAAGGACAACAAAATTCACGTGGTTTCTTCCCCTTCTCTCATGGTCCTTAATAATCACGAAGCCAGTATCAAGGTCGGCGACCAGGTGACCCTGGTCACCGGAGAAGTGGCCCCCAATACCGGCGCAGCCAACGTGGGCGGGGTGACCCGTTCCTTCCAGCAACGGGATACGGGCGTCCTACTCACCATCAAACCCCGGGTCAATGCCGGTGGATTGGTCATTATGGAGCTCGACCAAAAAGTAGATGATGTAGGACGCGCAAGCATCAACAATAACCCGGTGATCCGTCAACGGCAAATGAAAAGCACGGTCGCCGTGCAAAGTGGTGATACTCTGGTTCTTGGGGGATTGATCAAAGACAATACGGAACGGGGCAAACAAGGCATCCCTCTACTACATAAACTACCCTTGATAGGTCCGTTGTTCGGCAGCACCAATAAAACTTTCAACCGAACCGAACTCATAGCCTTGATTACCCCAAAGGTCGTCGGACAGCGGCGGGATGTTTATGCCATCACCAACGAATATAAGCAGCGGCTACGAGAAATTTATGAAGTACCGCAAAATTATATTGAGAACCGGGGCGATACCTCATTGCTGTACCCGCCGGAGGAAAAGGGAAACCCCAAGGGTGGCCAGAAAAACCAGGCCACCCAAAACGGCAAGCGTGGCTCTGGCGCTGACGCCGGAAGCGGCGACAAAAGTATAGATGCCCACCGCCGCCAGCATGGCGGCACTTTGCGTCCCGTTTTGGATAGCGACCGCTCCGCCACTACCTATCCCTTGGTGCCCGAGGTGCTGCAAGGCGGCATTGATGGGAACAATGAAAATGCCGCCGCTCATGCCAATGGCGAATAACACCAGCCGCGCGGTCCAAAGCTCCGTCAGTACCGCTTCCGACGCAATCAAGACGCTCATGGCATAACCGGCCAACCGCACTCTGGGTAAATTTTCCAAGGGAATCAACTTGGGAACCAACACCGCGCCAGCGATAATGCCCAACGCCAGAAACAACGTCAGCTCGGCAATCTCGCCGGCGCTTTCTATTGCCAACGCTTCCGGCGCCCATACCACCAAGATGACCCGCAGCACCGCCGCCGTTGCCCAAAACAAGCTTGCTCCCAGCAAGGCAAAGCGGGCCCTGGGTGTCACAACAAAAATCCTGAATTTCTCCCAAAAATCCCGCCATGCCGCGACAGCATGCTTGCTTGTGGGTAATAATTTGGGCAGTCCGAACATCATTAAGGCGGACAGGATAAAAAGCACCAGCACCAACCATAACGCTGCCTGGCTGGACACATCGGCTATTTTGCCGCCCGCCAGCATTCCCGTCAGGATAGCGACAATGGTGGAGCCTTCCATCCAGCTATTGGCCTTGACCAACCGCTCCCTCGGAACCAGTTCCGGCAAAATGCCGTATTTCGCCGGGCTGTAGAGCGCCGCCCCCAACCCAACAACGGCATAAGCCAACAAAGGTTCGATCCCAATCATGAACAAAGCCGTGCCGGCCGCTTTCAACAAATTCGCCCCAATCAACACCCGGGGCTTGGCATAGCGGTCCGCCACCGGCCCCACCCAGGGAGCCAACAATACAAATGACACCAAAAACACGCTTTGCAAGGCAGGGATGTACCAGGCGGGTAACTCGGGATC
>JALSQY010000214.1 GCA_026985035.1 Methylothermaceae bacterium | reverse complement strand
CACGTGAATCAGTTTGTTTCTCAAGAAGATATAGCCAGGGCAATGGTCAGGTCGGGTTTCGAGATACAATCATTAGACATTGAGGTTATTCGAATGCATTACCCCTCAGTGCTTCATTTGCTCCGGGAGATCAAGGGAATTGGCGCACGCAACGTTACCCATGGCCGGCCCCGTCATTTAATGGGCAAGCAAAGATTGACACAGTTGATTGCCCAGTATGACAAGATGGCCGAAGGCGGGAAGATCCCTTCAAGTTATGTGGTTATCTATGGATATGGACGCAAATTCGCCAAAATTTGAGCTAAGTCAAAAGAGATTCGATGATGATGGCTATCATGGAGCGTGGACTGTTTCTCCTTGCAGTGGAGCATATAATCGGTTAAATTCGAAAAGATTATTTGCTATATAACTTTGGAAGCCTTGTTAATAATATATTAAAAAACTAATATATTGGGCATGGTGGATTGGCAGAAAAGCAATACAGGTTTTCCGCAAACGATAGTGCTTAGGCCCAACGGATCATTGACAATTGGGCAGGCTGCCGGGCTGATCGGGTTGATGGCAGTGCTGATGATTGGCATCGGAACGGGTTTTGCCCTGATGGGGGCGTGGCTAGTACTTCCATTTTCCGGGGCGGAATTATTGTTGCTCATCTGGGCATTGGGCTGTAGTATGCGCAACAGCGGTTATAGGGAAGTCATAACGATCAGTGACGATAAGATAAAAATAGAACGTGGGATTTCCTATCCGCAACAACGGTATGAATTTTTCAGGGCGTGGGCCCGCATCCAATTATCCCATCCTTCTGTGCACGGGCATCTGGCCCGATTGCAAGTGGGATCCCATGGCAAGCAGGTTGAAATTGGCGCCTTTTTGAATGAAGAGGAAAAACAAGTCCTAGCAAAAGAGTTGCAAAAACTCTTGGGTTAGAAGAATGAATTCAATTGTGGTTGGAAAACTTGAGGGGAGTGCTTCGTGACAATAATGCATAATCTCAAACGGCTGGTCTTTGCGTTCTTGCTGAGTCTGGGTGGCGAAGTCGCATGGGCCGATTATCAGCTTAATTTGCCAGTTGGGGTGACAGAAACCAGCCGGACGGTATACGGATTCCACATGTTTGCCTTGTGGATCTGTGTCGCAATTGGTGTGGTTGTTTTCGGGGTGATGTTTTGGTCGATCTATCATCATCGAAAATCCAGAAATCCAGTGCCCGCCACCTTTCACGAGAACGCCAAGCTCGAGTTTATTTGGACCATCATCCCCGTCTTTATTTTGATTGCTTTAGCTGTACCGGCGACAACGGCTTTGATCAAAATCGAAGATACCAGCGGATCGGATATGACGATCAAGGTCACCGGCTACCAGTGGAAATGGCATTACGAGTACCTGGATGACGGCATCAAGTTTTTCAGTAGTTTGGATGAAAAAAGCAACCGGGCCCGCCAATTGGGGTCAGGTGTCGATCCCAGCTCTATTCCCAATTATCTGCTGGAAGTGGATAATCCTTTGGTGATTCCTACCAACAAAAAAGTCCGGTTTCTGTTCACCGCGGCTGATGTGATTCATGCTTGGTGGGTGCCGGATTTTGGTTGGAAAAAAGATGCAATCCCAGGATTCGTCACTGCCGGTTGGGTAAAGGTTGAAAAACCTGGCGTCTATCGCGGTCAATGTGCCGAGCTTTGCGGCCGCGATCACGGTTTTATGCCTATCGTGGTCAAAGCGGTTCCGCAAAAAGAGTATGACGCCTGGGTGGCTCAATGGAAACAGCAGCACGAATCAGCCAGCGGAGGTATGGAAGGCAAGGAATGGACCATGGAGCAATTGATGGCGCGGGGCAAGGAAGTCTATAACACCCATTGCGTGAGTTGTCATCAGGCTGATGGTTCCGGTGTGCCCGGCACGTTTCCGGCTATTGCCGGTAGTGAGATTGCCAAGGGAGATATTGATGCCCATATAAGTATCGTCCTGGAAGGCAAGGGTGCCATGCCCGGCTATGGCCAAGATGAGAATATCAGTAACGAAGATCTGGCGGCGGTGATTACCTACGAGCGTAATGCGTTTGGCAATAACACGGGAGACTTGGTGAAACCCGATGATATTGCCGATATTCGTTGACAGAATTTCAAGACATAAACTTGTTGAGAGGTGAGAAGAAATGGCAACGGTAGCTGATACCCACGATACCCATCACGAGCATGGTCCTGCCAAGGGATGGCTGCGTTGGGTGACTACGACCAACCACAAGGATATCGGGACGTTATATCTGACGTTTGCCTTTGTGATGTTTATTGTCGGCGGCGCCATGGCGTTGATTATCCGGGCAGAGCTGTTCGAGCCCGGATTGCAATTCGTCGATCCGCATTTTTTCAACCAAATGACCACCCTGCACGCCTTGATCATGGTGTTTGGCGCGGTGATGCCGGCATTTGCGGGATTTGCCAACTGGATGATTCCGATGATGATCGGGGCGCCGGATATGGCGCTGCCTCGGTTGAATAACTGGAGTTTTTGGCTGTTGCCTTTTGCAGCAGCTTTGTTGGTGGCCACTTTGTTTATGGAAGGTGGTGCTGCCGCTTCGGGATGGACGCTGTACCCACCTTTGGTGCTTCAAACCGGGGACGCATTGCCTTTTACTATTTTTACTGTGCATATTTTAGGCATGTCATCCATTTTGGCGGCCATCAATATCATTGTCACTATTTTCAATATGCGTGCACCGGGCATGACCATGATGCGGATGCCCATGTTTTGCTGGACTTGGCTGGTGACCGCTTTTCTGTTAATTCTGGTGATGCCGGTATTCGCTGGGGCTGTAACCATGTTGCTGACCGATAAATTTTTCGATACCAGCTTCTTCAATCCGGCTGGTGGTGGAGACCCGGTTTTATACCAACATTTATTTTGGTTTTTCGGCCATCCAGAGGTTTACATTATCATCCTTCCTGCATTTGGTATCATTTCTGCGGTGATCCCCACCTTTTCCCGTAAGAAATTGTTCGGCCATAATTCGATGGTGTATGCGACCTGTGTGATTGCATTCCTGTCCTTTATCGTTTGGGCGCATCATCAATTTACCGTGGGGATGCCCGTTCCTGCGGAACTTTATTTTATGTATGCCACCATGCTGATTGCAGTTCCCACGGGGGTTAAGGTTTTCAACTGGTTGGCCACGATGTGGAAGGGTTCCATGACCTTTGAAACGCCCATGCTCAATGCCCTCGGGTTTTTAGTATTGTTCGTGCTGGGTGGATTTACGGGAATTATGATGTCTCAGGCGCCGGCGGACTTTCAGTACCATGATTCCTATTTCATCGTGGCGCATTTTCATTATGTGTTGGTGGGCGGTGCCGTCTTCGGTATTTTTGCCGGCTTGTTTTACTGGCTGCCAAAATGGACAGGAGTCATGTATGACGAGAAGTTGGGTAAATTACATTTCTGGTTGTCGTTTATTTCCATGAATGTCTTGTTCATGCCTCAGCATTTCGTCGGGTTGGCCGGGATGCCCCGGCGGATCCCTGACTACGCGGTCCAGTTCACGGAATTTAACGCTTTGTCTTCTGTTGGCGCTTTCATCTTCGGTGTAACCCAGTTGTTATTGGGTTATATTGTTTGGAAAGCGATCCGTGGGGAAGGCGAAAAGGTTGATGGAGAAGTGTGGGAAGGTGCCAAAGATCATGGATTAGAGTGGAATTTGGCTTCCCCGCCTCCCTATCACCACTCCTTTGAAGGCATCGAAATTAAGGAAAGAGATTAATAAAAGAGATAAATCCCCATCTCCCGGGACAACGGGAGATGGGGAATCCCAACATGGATCAACGCAAAAAAAATATTCTGTTAGCGCTGGTACTGGGGGTGTTGGCGGTTTTTTTCTACATCATGTCTATTTTCTATTTATTGAGGCAATAGATGAGCAGTCAACCAATTCTGCAGCAAAAAAACAACCGTTTAGTCCTGTGGATGTTTTTAATCGTCATCGGGATGTTCGGATTTGGTTTTGCGCTGGTTCCCCTTTATAACGTTTTTTGCCAGGTTGCCGGAGTAAATCAGGTGACCAGCGATGCAGTCAAAACCGATAGCGCTTTGGTTTTTCAACCTGATTTAAGCCGCCAGGTTTCTTTTGAGATGATCACGTCGATCAATGGTAATGCCCCTTTCCTTTTTGAAGCGGAGAAGGCGAAAATCAAGATCCATCCAGGTGAATATCACACAGTGATCTTCCGTGCCAAGAATCTGACGGATCAGCCTAGAGTTATACGTGCAGTGTACAGCGTGGACCCGGGATATATTGGCGAATACCTCAAGAAAACCGAGTGTTTTTGCTTTACTGAGCAATGGTTTGGTCCGGGTGAAGAAAAAGACATGCCGGTCCGGTTTGTTGTCGATCCAAGGTTGCCTGACAATATCCATGATATGACGTTGTCCTACACGCTTTTTGATGTGACAGCGAAAATGAAGAAATCAGAAAACTAAATTTTAGGAAGGGGAGAATTATGTCATCTGCAAGCGGTTCTTACTATATCCCTCATCAAGCCAAATGGCCTATTTTTGGTTCGATAGGCTTGTTTCTAATGCTTGGGGGATTTGCAGCCAAACTTATCGGTGTTGGCGCAGGTGGATTTTTTATGGTGCTGGGGGCACTTACCATCGTCGGCATGATGTTTGGCTGGTTTGGCGAGGTCATTAATGAAGGCATTTCCGGCATTTATGACGCCCAGGCTGAACGTTCATTCCGTTGGGGTATGATTTGGTTTATTGCCTCGGAGGTCATGTTTTTTGCCGCCTTTTTCGGTTCTCTGTTTTATGTCCGGATGTATGCGGTTCCTTGGTTGGGTGGAGAAGGAACCACTGGTGTAGGTGAATATACGGGCCAATTCCTTTGGCCAGATTTTGCTCCAGCTTGGCCAACCAATGGTCCAGCTCATGTTGGGGGTGAATTTGAACCTATGGGGGCATGGGGTATTCCTGCTCTCAATACATTGATTTTATTGACCAGTGGCGCGACAGTGACCTGGGCCCACTGGGGACTTTTAAAGGATAATCGTCCTCAGCTGATCAAGGGATTGATCGCCACAATAGCCCTGGGATTTTTGTTCGTGAGTCTGCAAGCTTACGAGTATTATCACGCCTATACCGAACTGGGCCTAACCTTGGGAGCTGGAATTTACGGTTCCACTTTTTTCATGTTGACGGGATTTCACGGCATGCATGTGACCATTGGGGCTATTTTCCTGACGGTAGTACTCCTCAGGGCACTGCGAGGCCATTTTGATTCCCAGCATCATTTTGCGTTTGAAGCGGCGGCCTGGTATTGGCATTTTGTGGACGTAGTGTGGTTAGGGCTTTTTATCTTTGTTTACTGGCTCTGAACAGATTGGTTCCGGTTTGGAAAGGCGCTACTGGGTAGCGCCTTTTTTTGTGCGAGTTGATGAGTTCTGATGCCATGAGGTTTGATCCAACCCATGGTGGCAGCAAACAGGAGAAAAAAGAACAACGCCAACGATAACGATATGCGGGTTGTTAGCGCTTTTACCGTGCGTGGCGAACGGCTTTTATCGTGGAGAAGATAGTACAGGGCCGAGCCCAGGCTGATAACGATACCGATAAAGGCCGAAATGATGAGCAGTTTGATTAGCATAGGATTCCTTATATGTTTTCGGTGGGGAAATGTCCCGATGAAGATATCAGCCTATTTTAAACCACAATGGCTGCCTACGATTTTGACTTTGTTGGCGGTGGCTTTGTTCATTCAATTGGGGTTATGGCAATTGCGCCGATCGGCAGAAAAGCAAGCTCTTCTGGATCAAAGGGAAAAGCTGGTGCAAGAGGCAGAGATACACCTGGATGGCAAGCAGCTTTCGATTGAATCGCTTAGATATCGGCCAGTGATGGTGACCGGTATCTGGGATCCTGATCATCAGTTTTTACTTGATAACCGGATGCACCAAGGGAAGGTAGGTTACGAGGTATTAACTCCTTTGGAGATTCTTGGAAGTGACCGGGTGGTGATGGTTAATCGTGGCTGGGTACCGGCTTCACCTGATAGGCGGCAACTGCCGCCTATTAAAATGGAGCGCCGCCCCGTGACTATCCATGGCATTGTCGATCATTTTCCCCGCTACGGTATGACCCTGAAGGGAATGGATATACCTTCCGAAACCTGGCCGGCCGTGGTTCAACAAGCCGATCCCAAAATTATCTCCCAACGATTGGGGAAACCCGTCTTGCCGTACCAGATATTGATGCGTCCTGATCAGCCAGAAGGGTTTGTGCGGGACTGGACTTTGAGCCATGTAAAGCCGGAAAAACATACGGCTTATGCCCTGCAATGGTTTTCCTTTGCGGCCATTGCTTTCGGTTTATGGGGTTGGCATGGGTGGAAACGGGCGGGAATTCAAAAAAATAGAGCGTAATTTATTATGACAGCAAAACCGGCAAAAAAAGGACAAAACTGGATATTTTGGTTGATCGTTGCGGTAGGGACACTCCCTATGGTGGCGGCCTGGTATTTTTATTCTCATCCTGATTTGTTAACAAAGCGGGGCAATGAAGGGAACCTGATTACTCCCCCTGTCCCTATTGACTATGATGTTTTCAAGCCTGTTTCCCATCGGGCGGTTAGCCCTTCAAGGAATATTAAAGGCAGATGGGTGATGATTCATGTCATCCCAGGGGAATGTGACCGGGCTTGTAAGGAAAACATTGCCAATACGCGGAAATTATTGCTTTTGTTCAGCAAGGATTTATTTCGAGTGAAACGCTTGGCAATCTGGTCCCAAGACGTGACATTGCCTGAAGAAACCTTGGCAATGCTAGCAAAGGATGAAACCCTTTACTTGGCTCAAGCACCGTCATCTTTTCTTAAGATGCTGGAAAGCGATATTATTCAGGCTCCCTTGCGGGGAGATCAGCTCATATTGATGGACCCTTTGGGCAATCTGATGATGTGGTATGATTCCGGCTTCGACCCGTATGGGGTATATCGCGATATGAGGCGGTTACTTCGGGCATCCAGAATTGGTTAAAGCGCTTCCTGGAAAAACAATAAGATGTGGTACAAAAGACTCGCACTTCTCACAATACTTTTGGCTCTGGTGGTTTTAGCCTCAGGGGTATATATCAGAGCAACGGGGGCAGGACTGAGCTGCCCCGACTGGCCTACCTGCTTTGGTCAATGGCAGGTGCCCGACGTATTGCCGGAAGATACGCAGCAAGCCTTCCCCGGTGTTTTTTTTGACGCGGTTAAAGCCAAGACGCAAATGGGCCACCGTTACCTGGCTTTTCTGCTGGGATGTTTGGTTCTGGTGCTGTTTGGATTGTCTTTCGGACAGGAAGAGCGGGCGAAGGCGCTCCGTTGGAGCGGACTGTTATTATTGCTCTACGGTTTTCAAGTGGCCTTAGGCAGTGGGTTAATTACAGCTCATCTGCGCCCGGAAATGGTGGTTGCCCACTTGTTGTTGGCAATGCTGATAGTAATCACTTCATTGCGTGTGTATTTATCGCCTTTTTCTTCATTAGGAAAGGCACCAGGCACTCTAGGCGGATTGAGGCGGTATGCTTCTTTTTGTTTTTGGATAACGTTAATCCAAATTGTATTGGGCGGCTGGGTTACTGCCAATTTTGCCGGGTTGGCCTGTCCTGATTTTCCCACTTGCCAAGGATCCTGGTGGCCCCAGGCGGACTATAAAACGGCATTCAGCTTTTGGCAATATTGGGGCAATGGTCTTGAAGCCTGGGCGTTGCCCGATACCGAGGCCCGAATAGCGATTCATTGGCTCCACCGGCTTGGGGCGGTTGTTACCTTTATTGCGTTATTTTTTCTTGGTATCAGTATCAGCTCGAATCCTAAAGCCCCTCATTTGAGCAAGGCAGGTCTATTGTTGAACTTCCTTTTGCTGGTAGTCATTACTTTGGGGATGGCCCAGGTAATCAAGCAAATGCCCATATCCTTGGCAGTGGCCCATAGTGTCTCTGCCGCGTTATTACTTTTGACCGTCACAGGGATTCAGTTCTTTTTGCGTCACACACCGGTTGGCGTGGCTGCTGAAGAAGCCGTGGCGCAAGCGCCTATTCCACGACCGCGGGAAAAAGCCGTGCCTCCACCCGAGGTGCCACCTGCCGCGGAAATTCCCCCACCACCTCCTCGGGAAACGCTATTTGAACGCTTAAAAACAGGTTTGGGTAAAACCCGCCAGGGATTGGCCGGCTTCCTTGCCAGCCTGCCTTTGGGGAAACAGGCGTTAGATGAAGACCTGTTGGAAGAAATTGAAAACCAGCTTTTGATGGCCGATGTGGGCGTGGAAGCCACCCAAGAGATTGTATCCCGTTTGCAGGAAAAATTGAGGCAGCAGGGCGATCAATACGACGACGATGTAATGGCAGCATTGCGTGATACGTTGAAGGAGATTCTCCAACCCTGCAGCCAGCCATTGGAAATTGATCTCACCCGCAAGCCGTTCGTTATTTTGGTGGTGGGTGTCAATGGGGTGGGAAAGACCACGACCATAGGCAAACTGGCCCACCGGCTGCAACAGCAAGGGCTTAGTGTCATGCTTGCCGCTGGGGATACATTCCGCGCGGCGGCAGTGGAGCAGTTAAAGGTTTGGGGGGAACGTAACGGCGTGCCGGTGGTTGCCCAGGACATGGGCGCCGATTCTGCGTCCGTGGTTTATGATGCGTTGCAATCCGCCCGGGCGAAGGGTATCGATGTCCTCATTGCCGATACTGCAGGCCGGTTGCATACCAAATCCAATCTTATGGAGGAGTTGAGTAAAATCAAACGTATCCTGGCCAAGCTTGATTCAACGGCGCCTCATGAAGTATTGTTAGTGCTCGATGCGACTACCGGGCAAAATGCCTTGGTGCAAGCCGATCAATTCAATATGGCGGTGGGGGTGACGGGTATTGCCTTGACCAAACTGGACGGTACCGCCAAGGGCGGTGTTATTTTCGCCCTGGCAAAACGTTATGGGATTCCCATTCGTTTTATAGGCATTGGGGAAGGCATCGATGACCTGCAAGAATTTGATGCCGAAGCATTCGTGGATGCCCTTTTTGCCGAATCACCCAAGGTGGTGCACTGACGGGGCGTGCTTCAGTTCGACGATATCAGTAAACATTATCCTGACAGTGGCGATGCCCTTAGTCACGTGAGCTTTCATGTCGAGCGGGGCGAAATGCTTTTCGTTACCGGGCATTCCGGTGCCGGGAAAAGCACGCTGCTGCGATTGACAGCGCTGATAGAACGTCCCAGCCGCGGCAATATTTTCTTGAATGGACGTAATCTGGCGAATATGCCAGACCGGAAAATCCCTTATTTCCGCCGCAAAATCGGCTTGATTTTTCAAGACTATCGTCTTTTGCACGATTGTAGCGTGTTTGACAACGTGGCTTTGCCACTTTTGATTTCCGGTTTCGATGCCAGGGAAACCGCCCGCAGGAGCCGGGCTGCCTTGGGTAAAGTGGGCCTGGCCGGGTTTGAAAAACGCAAACCCATGTCTTTGTCAGGCGGGGAGCAACAACGGGTCGGGATCGCCCGGGCTATCGTGACCCGCCCGCCTTTGATTCTCGCCGATGAACCGACTGGCAATCTGGATCCTGATCTCTCCATTGAAATCATGCAGATGTTCCGGCAGTTCAATCAGCGTGGCGTCACTTTTATGATTGCCAGTCATAATGCGCAGCTCGTCTCACGTTTTGCTGACCGGGTTGTGCACTTGGAGAAAGGACGGTTAGTCACGTGATGGGAAGTTCCCCAAAGCCTGGCAGACCATGGCAGGCCAGACTCCGGGCCCAATTGCAGAATTACTTCCGCTTGCATGGTCACGCAATGTTCTCCAGCCTGGGAGATCTTTGGCGGAGCCCGTGGATGACCGGCATGACCTTGCTGGTGATTGCCATTTCCTTGACGTTCCCAGCCACTTTTTATCTTGCCTTGAAAAATATTCAAACGCTGAGTGACTCCTTTAAAGAAACCTACGCCATCTCCTTGTACTTGTTTCCCCAGGTTGAAATTGAAGAAGCTGAAAAGCTAAAAAAAAGTCTTTCTTCCCGTGAATCTATCGCCAGTCTCAAAGTGATTGATAAATCGGTTGCCATGGAAGCATTTCGCCAGCGCAGCGGTTTTGGTGACGCCCTTGGCGCGCTCGACGATAATCCGTTACCCATAGTGATTGAGGTGGTTCCCAAGCCTGATTTCGCCGATCCTGACAACATTCAAGCGCTGGTCACTGAATTGCAAACATTGCCAAACGTTGAATTTGCCCAATGGGATATGCAATGGTTGATGCGGCTCAAGGAACTGATTGCAATTGCCCGGCGTGGCGCATTGTTACTGGGCGTTTTACTCAGTCTGGGCGTGGTATTGATTGTCGGCAATACCATCCGGCTGGAACTGCAAGATCGCCTTCCGAAAATCGAGATTATGAAAATTTTGGGGGCGACGCACACCTTTATCCGCCGTCCGTTCCTCTATAGGGGCTTTTGGTTGGGTTTGATAGGCGGTATCTGGGCGTGGCTGGGGACTTTGGGATTATATTTGTCCCTGACTAGTCCCGTGGCAAGATTGTCTGATTTGTATCACAGCCAGTATTCACTCCATTTCCTGAATTTCTGGGAATCTGTGTTTTTACTCGCTTTTTCCATGCTGATTAGTATGACAGGGGCATGGTTGGTGGTGACACGGTTTCTGTGGAAGTTGCGTCCATAAATTTAAATAAAAATTCTTGTGCTTGTGGATTTTTTTTTGTGATTTTGAGGAACTAATAAAATTGTTAGCACTCTATCTAAAAGAGTGCTAAATTGGATGCCATACAAATTCACAATAAAAAGGGGGTTCCCATGAGCAATGCGCTGGTTGTACCTGGAATTGGACAATCCATCGGTTCTGTCAATGAATATATTGCCGTTGTCAATAAGTTTCCCCGCCTGACTGCGGAACAGGAGCGTGCCCTGGCGGAAAAATACCGTGAAGAGAACGACATTGAAGCAGCCCGCCAGTTGATTTTATGTAATTTGCGTTTTGTGGTGCCGATTGCAAGAAATTACCTGGGTTACGGATTGCCATTGCCGGATTTGATTCAGGAAGGCAATATCGGCTTAATGAAGGCGGTAAAGCGTTTTGACCCCAAAATGGGGGTGCGCTTGATTTCTTTTGCCGTGCATTGGATTCGCGCTGAAATTCATGAATTCATTCTGAGAAATTGGCGGATTGTCAAGATTGCCACCACGAAGGCCCAACGCAAACTGTTCTTTAATTTACGCAAGGCCAAAAAACAATTGAACTGGCTGGGCCATTCCGAAGCGGAAAAAGTCGCTGAGGATTTGGGCGTGAAAGTAGCTACCGTTCAGGAAATGGAAGAGCGCCTCAACGGCCATGACGTGGCTTTTGACGGTGCGATGGATGACACGGATGAGAGCCGCAGCCTGGCGCCGGTATATTTTCTGGAAAGCGGTAGCGGCGATGATCCCGCCACGCAATTGGAAGAAGCCCAATGGGATGCAATGGAAAGTGAGCGCCTGAATCATGCATTGGCGCAATTGGATGAGCGTAGCCGCGATATTCTGCAATCCCGCTGGTTGACGGATAAAAAAACCACCCTCCAGGAATTGGCGCGTCGTTATAATGTCTCTGCCGAGCGTATCCGCCAATTGGAAAAAAACGCCCTCAAAAAACTGAAGGAGTCCATGTTGCGGGAAGCCGCCTGAACTTGCGACTTACCGGAATTTGCACAAAGGGCCATCGTTGTTATTGCGGTGGCTTTTTTGTGGAAGAGGGTTAAATCCTGATGTAATGATCGATGAGCAGAAAGACGAAAATTCCGGTGAGATAAAAAATCGAATAGCCAAAAGTTTTCATAGCCAAACGTTTGTCATCGGGATGTTGTTTCAGCTTTGTCGCCAGATATAAAAAAATGGCGCCCAGAATCACAGCGCCCGACAAATAGATCAAACCGCTCATTCTGGCCAAATAAGGAACCAAGCTAATGACAAAAAGCAGGATTGTGTAGAGCAGCACTTGCAGACCGGTAAATTCCACGCCGTGAGTGACAGGCAGCATGGGGATATCCACTTTGGCGTATTCATCTTTTTTGGCAATGGCCAGGGCCCAGAAATGGGGCGGCGTCCACAGGAAAATAATCAGAAACAATAACACCGCATTGGGATGGACGCTGCCTAAAACCGCGCAGGACCCTAATATGGGAGGCACCGCGCCGGCTGCTCCGCCAATGACGATATTTTGCGGCGTTGCCCGTTTCAGATACACGGTATAAATGACGGCATAGCCAATCAAGGACAAAAAAGTTAGAACGGCGGTTAACCCATTGACCCACACCACTAAAATAATCATGGCAAGGACGCCCAAAGCGCTGGCGAAAATCAATACGTTTTTTGGATGTAATTGTCCTTGGGGGAGTGGCCGGTCGCTGGTTCGGGCCATCTCGGCATCCGCCTGGCGGTCCAGGTAATGGTTGAAAGCCGCCGCAGAAGCTGCCGCCAGGGCGATGCCGAGCGTGCCAAATACTAAAGGTTGCCACGGAACCATGCCAGGAACCGACAAAAACATGCCGACGATGGCGGTAAAAACGATGAGCGCGACCACCTTGGGTTTGCAAAGGTTGAGATAGAGTTTCCATAGCGGCATGCTCTGAGTATCGGTTTTCATTGATTCCATGACAATCGTTTACAATAGGCTGGCTATTTTATACTAATTTGATAGGGATTTAGGGGGGTTATCATTGTTGACAGAGCAATCGCATGAGCAGATTCTCCCCTCTCCCTCTGGGAGAGGGGCGTATGAACGGGAAAAACAGCAGTCATGCGATTGCCCTGTTATTGTTGACAGAGATCCCCTGAATTCAAGTATTATTGCGCAATTGGGAATTGCAGAAAAATCAAGCATTGTTTTTGCGTGGTTGTCTGGATGGGCAACCGGCCTGCTCGCTTTTTTCTTAAGCCAAA
>JALSQY010000213.1 GCA_026985035.1 Methylothermaceae bacterium | reverse complement strand
AGAACAGCGGGAGGATGTCGCCGGTTGCAACCTCGAGAAAACCGCCAACTTCCTTGCCACCGCAGGTCACCGGCGGAATGCCGGTGACAATCCGAAGCCGGCCCCTGGCGGACCAGATGCCGATGTCTGCGATCTGGCATTTCCACCGAATGGCGGCCTCGTTTACCGCCGGCGCGGGCCCAGCCTGCTCGTTGCCGACGGGCGGCTGAACACACGTGGGCTCGGGGTCGCTTCGCGCTCGAAAACCGGCCGCGGGCGCGCAACCGTTCCGATCTTTTTGCTTGTCCCGCAGGTCAGGCTGCGCAAGCGGCTTGATCTGGCGCGGGATGTGGAGTGGGTGGCCGGCAAGGTGCCGGGATTAATTGTCACGGGTTGGAGGGCGGAGGGGCCTGTATCTGCAGTACAATAAAATCGCCAATCACAATACCGGAAAAAGGACGGGAAGCGGAAACTCCCTGCGGGCGTTATGCAATTTGGTGGCCGAACCAAAGGCCGTCATTAAAGGCCGAACCAATGGGCACGATCCTTAGCGGCGTTTTGGTGGGAAGGCAGTTCATCCCAATACTTTATACCGTTTAGGGCCTGTGGACAATCAGGATTCCCCTTTTTGATGATTTAAATAAATTTAACCATTGTTTTCATTGAGTAAAATTATGGGGATTTACGAAAAATAGGGTTGTGCTGAGCTCTCATGTTAGTAAAATTCAAACTTACGGCGAGGGTTTCAATGACAGTCATGCTATCAGCGCTCGTTCGCGCATTTTTCGTTTGTTTTCTGGCTGCCAGTTTAGCAAGTGCTGGAACCATAAATGTTGAACATTGGCGTGGCCATGTCGTCTTGCGCCTTTCGGGTGAGATCACAACCGGACTCTCCGAAGATCTTTCAAGTAAGGCCAACCTTGCAGATGTCTGGGCGGATGGGACGAAGGTGTTGCTTCTTGATAGTCTGGGTGGAGAAGTTGACGAGGCGTTTCGGATATCGAAAGTTCTCGACGCGACGCCTTTTCATACTGTTGTTCCAAATGAGGCAAGCTGCGCCTCGGCTTGTGGCTCAATCGTGTTTGTCGCAGGAAAGTTTCGCACGGTTGAACCTTTCGGGCGGATCGGGCAGCATAGCTGCTCGCGCAATGGAATCCCCGACCAAAGCTGCAACGAGGAAATTACCCGGCATGCGGTTCGACATGGCGTCTCGTCTGGCTCAATCGAAGCATTTGTCACCTACACACCTCCCGAAAAAATCATATGGTTCTCGCGTGAAGATATCGATGGTTGGGGGCTTAGTCGCTACCCCGGTGAAGAGGAAAGTGGATTTGAGAAGAGCGAACCTCGGGTGATCAAGATGCTGACCGGCGAAATGCCCCTTGCGCAGTCCGCTTGGCGCCTCGACTTTTGGGGCGACGGTTACCGTGCCTTCAATCGCACTACCTCTGATGCTGAGCGGGAGATGCAGCTGAATCTTTTTTGCTATGAAAGTTTGCCCGGACGTCTCTTTCTGACTATGGAAGTTAACGGTGATGCGGGCGTGATAGGTAGGGCGATTAGAAAGGTGACGGTTGCCACAGAGAGTTTCAGTTGGGACACCGCTACTCCATATATCAATCAGGAAGATATTAAGGTATCGGTAGTCGTGATGGAGGTTCCCAAAGAGTTCATAAAACCGTTCCTAACGTCGTCAAAACAGATGGTATTTAATATTGACCTTCAATCACCTTATGTTCCAATGCGCGCTACGACGCACCTTGCGCGGAGCCGGAAGAACTTGCTTTTCGCTGCGAACAACTGCGCGCATCAGGATTATGACCTGACAGGTAAGCCAATTCCGAGGCAATGAGCGAATTCTGGATCCGCACTTCCAGTTCTCTAAGGCCACTCCATAAATACATCTTCATTCTCCACACGCAAATTTGGACCGAGATCAGTACCCGGAATTGTGCCACTCATTTAGCCGCATATTATGCGCAAAAGGAGAACGACTATGGGAACGAAACGTACAGCAGAATTTAGACAGGAAGCGGTCAGGGTTGCTTGACAAGCGGCCTGACAAGAAAACAGGTAACCAAACACCGCACCATAGTTATTCGCGAGTTTTCGTCGCAAGGAAAGACTGCATTTATGGTCGCCCCCTAACTATCGCTCAGAGACACCATGCCCACACCCCGCGAAACCATCCTGCAAGCCCTGCTTGCGGTGCTGCAAACTGTGCCCAATGCCACCATCCTGCGTGAAGGTATCCTGCCTGAGCGTGTGCCGCCTGGTGGCCTCATGATCCTGCGCGACGGCGACCCGGGCGCACCCGAGGTGATGCTATCGCCGCTCGCGTACCATTACCAGCACCGCGCCGAGATCGAGGCGGTGGTTCAAGGCGCCGACCGTGATGCGGCCTTCGACTCCCTCTGCGCCAGCATCGGCACAGCACTCGCCGCTGACCGGACGCTGGGAGGTCTCTGCGACTGGGTCGAGGCGGAAGCGCCGCGCCCCGTCGATCTGCCTGTCGAGGGGGCGGCGAGCCTGAAGGCGGCCGTGATACCCGTCGTCCTTCACTACACCACGGCTGATCCGCTGGTCTGACCGCAACAATCGAAGGAGAACACCATGCCCCGCGCCCAAGGCGCGCGGTCGCAGCTGGCGGCCGCGTTCGAAACCACCTATGGCACCGCGCCCACGAGCGGCTTCATGCAGATGCCCTTTGCCAGCGCCTCGCTTGGGGCAGAACAGCCGCTGCTGGCCTCGGAACTGCTGGGATAGCCCGAGCCGCTGCGCGGGGCCACCTCGGCGGCGCGGATTGCCAGCGGTAGTTTTGTGGTTTCGTCGGTCATGGTGACGGAAGCCGACCTGCGGGATGTTTCCGACACGAAGGAAGAGGCGCTGC
>JALSQY010000212.1 GCA_026985035.1 Methylothermaceae bacterium | reverse complement strand
AAATACACCAACCAATACGCCAACCAACCCGTAAACGACAAACAAAACCGGACACTTCTGAATGGCAGAAAAGAGGACATTTCTGAATTGGGTTGACATCGGGAAATCCCGGCCCAACCACCGCCGCAGTAGTATCATCCTAAATCCAACAGGCCCTAACAGTCCGTTGAAAAATGGCATTTTCAACGGACTGTGTGCGCTACAGGGATGTACCGCCATTTTCGATGACGATAAGTCATTGAAAATGAGGGAAGCGGAAAATCGCATTTTCCGCTTCCCTCATTGAAAAAGTCCATGGAAGGACCGTTCAACATCCTGCTAATCAAGGCGTTCCCGCAGGACGGATCACAAGCAACCGACAGGCGGCTTTCACGCTAGCGTCGCTCGGCTAGGCTGACGACCACCGCTTCGCGCGGCAGGCGCGGGATATCGCCCATCGCCATGTCCGCCGGCTCATTGCTGGCGGCCTGAAGCCCGCGCAATGCCTGGAGCAGACCGCCGTCGCCGGTGACGCTCTCCCACATCATCTGCGAGATGCGGATGCAGGCAGCCAGTGGCGTGCGCGCGCGGCGGCGTTCCTGGTCGATACGCCATTGCAGGCCGCGCAAGCGTTGCTGGCTGCCAGCCGGAGCCTGCTGGATGGCCTCTTCGATGGCGGCCTGGCGCAGATCTTCGAAGGCCGGCGGATCGTTCTCGGCCAGATCGGCCCAGGCTTCGAATTCAACCGAGGAAAACGCTTCATTCTTTTTCATAACAATATCCTAAAGCTATTCATTGGGCCGCCGCTAAGTCGACACAGCCGTTTCCCGCTCTTTCCCGAATGAACCGAAGATAACTCCGCTTGTCTCCGGTCCATGTGCTCATCCTAGCAAAGCACCTCGCGACTGTCGCTAATTTGTAAATACTTATCAACAAATTAGGAAACAACATCCCGATTCAGCAGGACGTTCCCGCTATCCACATCCGCGCCCGCTCTGCCGAGTTATTGTCAAATCTGGTGTTTCGCAGCCAAATCAAGCGGCGGCCTGATCGTTCGTTGTTACCTCGACGCCACTATAGTGGCCCCCCGATTTCGGACAGTAGTTTAAGCTGTCCGGCAAGAATCTGAGGAACGAGGAATGAGCGAGCGAAAGAAACGAAAGGTATACAGTTCAGAGTTCAAGGCCAAGGTCGGTCTCGAAGCCCTCAAAGGGGTAAAGACGATCAATGAGATTGGTCAGGAGCATGGGGTTCACCCGGTCCAGGTCGGTCAGTGGAAAAAAGCCATCCAGGAGCAAGCATCGCGTCTATTCGAAGGCGGAACGTGTCAACCTCATATGGACAGTCAATTCAAAAATAACATCTATCTGTCAGCCCGATAACCTGCGGCTGTCAAAGTCGGGAAGTTGACGTGGTCAGCAATAAGCCTCCCGTCATCGTCAAGCAAGGGATTGATGGCAACCCATTCAGGCGGTAGCGGAACGTGTCAACCTCATATAGACAGTCAATTCAAAAATAACATCTATCTGTCAGCCCGATAGCCTGCGGCTGTCAAAGTCGGGAAGTTGACGTGGTCAGCAATAAGCCTCCCGTCATCGTCGAGCAAGGGATTGATGGCAACCCATTCAGGCGGTAGCTTGACCTTGGGGCGTCCCTTGACGAATCGCTCAGGGTTCTGTGCATAACGTGCATCAAGCGCCTGCTGTTTTTGCTGTGCAACCGCCGTATAGCGTCCGGTAAATACCTGCTCTGGCGTAAAGCCAGCCAGGCCGCTATGGTGGTGCTGGTAGTTGTACCAATCAAAGTAGCCCTCGCACCAACCCTGCGCATGGGGTATGTCGTCAAAACGCCCGGGGTAGTCAGGCTGATATTTCTGGGTCTTGAACTGGCTCTCACTGAAGGGATTGTCATTGCTTACCCGCGGGCGGCTATGGCTACAGGTGATATCCAGTGCCATCATCTCTTCCAGGTAGCCATGGGCGATCATGGGGGAGCCACGGTCCTGATGAAGGGTCAGCTGCCCGGGATCAATGTCGTAACGCAGTACGGCTTCATTCATCAACTGGCGGGCCAGCGCACTGTTCTCCTTTTTCGAGACCATCCAGGCCACGACAAATCGGCTGTAGAGATCCAGCACCACATAGAGTGAGAGATAGACGCCACGCTGTATCAGCGGCAACTTGGTCACGTCCCAGGTCCACACCTCATTGGGCGCATGGGCGAGCAAGCGGGGAACAGCATGATGCTGGGCCGGTCGTTGCTGGCGGCGCTCACCATTCTCTTTATGCTGGCGTAACAGGCGATGCATGGTGCTGATAGAGCACAGGTATTGGTTCTGCTCCAGCAGGTGATGATAGACCTCCGCGGGTGGCTGATCCCGGAACGTCTCGCTGTGCAGTGTTGCAACCACCTCCTCACGTTCCTGCTTTGTCAGGGCGCGCGGTTGCACCGCATCGATGCGGGAGCGCCGCGGTGCCGAGGCACGCTGCGCCTTGCGCCGTCGCCAAGCGTAGACGCTACTGCGGTTGAGCCCCAATACCTTGCATGCCGTGGTTACGGGCAAACGTTCCGGCCGTTGTTCCAGTACCGTTGTCATGCATCGTTCCCATTGCGAAAGCGATCGAGCATCGACAAGGCTTTTTTTTGGAGCTCCAGACAATCACTGGCGATCGCCAGTTTCTGTTTCAGACGCTCATTCTCTTTGCGCAGTTGATTGTTCTGACGTTGCTCAGGGGTTCTCGAAGCTGCGGGTCCTGGCGCACTCTTGCTCAGGCCGTCTACACCCTTGTCTTCAAATTCACGTCGCCACTGTGAGAGCTGGTTACTATAGAGCTTCTCTCGTCGAAGCAAAGCGCCAAGCTCTCCATGCTGACAGGCATTAGCTTGTGCGAGGATCT
>JALSQY010000211.1 GCA_026985035.1 Methylothermaceae bacterium | reverse complement strand
GCCAGTAAATAACGGATATAAAGCCCCGCGCCCAACTCTTCCCAATCCATGGTTTTGCGGGCAAAGAAACCGCCCCCTACCATGACTTGCGGCTGCACCAACCACACGCCCTTGATCTCCAGATCGGGGGCAAAATTGCTTTCCCGATTGCTGGCATAGTCAAGATTTTTGCTGGCCTGGCAAAAATCGCTCCGCAGTTTACCGAAACACCCTAATGGCAACCAAGGGGAAGGCTTCTCATGAAAATATTGAAAGCCCAAATTGAGCCGACCTTTGAAGATAAAATGCTTGCCTTCTGAAGTCAGGAAATTCACTCCCAAGCCCTGGTTATAAAAATATTGGGGGCTGAAATAACCCCCGTGGCCTGGCGTAAAATGATTGAGATTGCGGCGATAATGCTGAAAACTGAAATAAGGACCGACGACAAAGTAATCAAAATGCGCCAATGGAAACCGGTAGCCCATAGATGCGCTGTATTCCACGGACCAATTGTCCCGCACCCGACGGCCATCGAGGAAATTCCAATCGAGGGACTGAGACAGGCCCAAGTGGTCAGATAAACGGTAAAAAACCGATCCCTTAAGGCCAAGGCGAACCACTCTGCCCCATTTGATACCGCTTCGCTGTTCTTCCAGACCCGTATAAGCAAGCAGGGACTGCTGTACCGACTTGGCGTAGGCTTCCACATTCCAATTACCCCAAGGTTGTTGTTGAAGCACGCCCAGATTAAAAGTGGGAAGAGGGGCAATGACAGAATTGATTGGGGTCATGCCAAAACTGCTGTAGAGATTCAGCCAACCCTGTTGTTCGTATGTCAATCGCAGGGTTTGCGCCTCAATGTGGTGAAGCGGGGTCAAACAATCCGCCACGGAATCGAAACCCTGGCAAAATCTATTTTCAAAGGTCTGTTGAAGCTGCCGGGTGGGGAACAGCCTTTTGGCGGCCTTGGCGGTTAGGCGCTTGCTTTCCAAATCCATGCCGCCAATGAACAGGGTCAGCCGCTGTCTTCCCCGGCTGAATGCCCCCTGGAAGGCTGGTGCGACAAGGGTATGCAGCCGGTCAATACCGCGCTTCCCGGATCTGAAGCGATAGAGAACCAAGGTTTCCAGTTGGGGGGATTGCAGATTTTTCAATTGAGGAAATGGTGCCGGGGCGGTCTCTTCCGCGGCAAGAAATTGCTTGCGGAAATACAGGCGGGATGCCTGATGCCCGGCGAGAGCTTTAGCCATCAAAGAATCGCCGCTAAATTCCCGGGCCAGCCTTTGAATGGCAGTATCCTGTCCTGCTTTATCCAGGCTTTGAATCCAGGCCCGGGCATACTTTTGTTTTTTGTATTGACGATACAGCGTTTCAAAGCGTTGGGCCGCACTCAGAAAACGGGATTGCCTGAAATCAATCCAGGCCAACAGTTCTTCCGTTTTCTCGCCGGGTGGTTTGGCGTAACGGAAGGATTCATAGGTCAAAACACGGCTCTTTTCATAATTTCCCTGGCGTAATTCAGCCCAGGCGTTTTCCAACAGCAGACTATGGGCCAGGCGACTCATGGGTTGATGGCGATGGGCATATTGTTTCGCCAGGGCCAGGGCTTGGTCTTTTTCTCCGAGGGAAGTTAGAGTCAAAGCCAGCCCGTAGGCCAAATCGCGATCTCGGGGGCGCCAGGACAATCCCTTTTCGAACCAATACCGGGCAGTATTCAAACGCTGTTGTTTGAAATAAAACCAGGCGAGAGATTTGGCAACAGCGATATCCTGTTTCGTTAGAATTTGGGAATGGATATTGGCAACAGTTTTTGATATGGCGGCAGCTTCAGCCGGTTGATTCAACTGTTCCAGCAAACGATTACGGTAGTACTGATAACGCAGGTTTTCTATGTCTGAAGCCGGCAAAAATGCTTCCCCGTACGCCAACAAATTTTCATACCGGTCGGGAACCTCCAAGTGGGCGGCCGCTTTTTGCAGGGTGACAATTCTTTGCCTGCGGTCGCCACAGGCTAATGCCTTTTTATAGAAGTGCACTGCCTGGCGGGTTTGATTCGTCTGGGCATAAGCCCCGGCCAGATTCCACAGTAGATCGATGGCTTTGCAACTTAGGGCTTGTGGATATCGCTCGGCTAATGCAACGGCTTCGTTTATGCGCCGTTGTCTGAACCAATGACGTAATTGTTGCTGACGGCGTGTGATAGGGTCCACGCTCACCGGCTGTTTTAAAGATTGCAGAAGCGAGGGGGGAGGGGACCAACTCGGATATTGCCTGCGGTATTCTTCGATAGCCTTTTTCAAAAGATGATGTTTCTTGGCGTGAAAAAGCTGCCAAAGGATTCGTTCGTCGGGGCCAGTGACCGTATCCCCCCAGGCGGGAAGCAAAAAAATCAAAGGCAACAGAAAAACTAACCGCTTCATGTCTGCCCTTGGAGCAATGCCAGTTTCGATAACAGGGTCAAACTGGCGGAATAGTAATTATTGTCATCGGAGACGGAAGGCAACCGCCGCCACCACTGTTTTTTGACCTGGACACGGATTAAGGCATGAACCGCCTTAAAGCCAGGCGGGGCATCGTATGAGTCGATACAGTTATTGTCCAGGTTGGTCCAGGCAGGCATGAAATCATCGGTATGCTTCCAAAACGCCAAATAAGGCCCGAACCGGCCTGGTTCCAGATATCCCGCCCAGGCCAAATACAGCGGGATACGAATGGCGTTATACCCGAAAACCGGATCATGGCGGCTGGACAGGGCGGGTTGGTCTTTTAATTCCAACCAATCCGGCGGAAGCTGCCAACGGCCAAAGCGGGCTTGCGCCAGCAATTTCAGCCCGCTTTCAGTCAGCTGCCGCCAAATGGGGTCTGGATCCTCCCGGGCAAATCTTTTCAGCGCCGGGAAAATCCAATAAGACAGGTTGATGGTCAACCCGCCATCGTGTTCGAATCCCCTTTCTCCCGGGAGTAAAACCGGTTGTTGACGCCAGCGGCGGATCAATCGGCGCTTGATATCGCCTAAGATCAGCAATGCTTCTTGTTTTAAAGACGGCGATGACCAGCGCCTGAATCCTTCAAGCAGTGCCCAGGCAATCAGAATATCTCCGTCCGTGGCATTGTTGGGATCCTCCCTTTGCGTAGCAACACCGGGCCGGCGCCGCCATCTGAACAGGTGATCGCCGCGCACTTGCAGATTGCTGCGGGTCCATTGCCAGAGATTGTCGAAGGCTGGCCGATCGTCCATACTGGCCGCCAGCAACATGCCTATGCCCTGACCTTCGGAATGGGAAATATTGCCATTGCCAGTATCAATCACCCGCCCTTCGGAGGTGATGAAACGGCTTTTATACTGTTGCCACTGAGAATTTGAAATCCCCGCTGACGTGCAACCGGCAAGTGCTAGGCCCATGATGAGAAACAACCCGGCCCATTTGGGAAAAAGGTCAAGGCGCAATCTCATCGGCATCGGGATGACGGCGGCGTTTGAAGCGGGCCAACAGCCGGTGAGTGAGCCAGGCAAACAACAGCAAGATACCCACCATGGCCAACAACCATTGCCATGGATGGCGGTTGAAATGATAACCCAGCGCGCGGGTGGGACTGATTTTCCCTACATAAAACGCCTTGCCGCTTTGCTGCCACGACAGCTTGGGGGCCTTTGGGGTCCAAACGGCCAAATCGCCCCTTAATTGTCCCCAGACTTCCGGTTGTATCAGTCGGTGGATGGACTTTGCCAAATTCTCCGGCGTTTTAGCCAGAAAGACCGTAATCAAACGTTTGGGATGGTCGGGAGATTGAAATGCCGTGACCAGTCCGTACTTTCCGATATCACCGCTATGGACCATTTGCACCGCATGGTGAGTTACTTTTGGCTTGACTGTTTTTTCCAAAGACAAAAAGCGCCGCCACCAGGGTTGCTTGGGGCTTTCATAGCCCTTCCACAAAGCATAAGGCCATCGAGTGCCTTGGGGTGTCCTTCCGATTGCCGCGTTTTTAAGCAGATCTTTGGGGATTTCATTGGACTGGCCGAAAATCAGCCGATGACGATCTTCAGCAGCGGGCATTGCGGAAAACGTCGCATTCCAGATCGGGACATGATGGACCTGGGCCAGCTTCCCTAATACCAGCCAGGCGGCGATTGCCGTCGCTGGTTTGTCATCCAGCAATTGCACGGCCGTTTCTGAACCATCAACCGGTTGAGTATAAGGAAATCCAGTACGGGAAAAGAGGGCCAAATCAGGCAGGGCGGTGTAATGATCCGTGCCGGGCAGAGTGAGGGTGGAATCCCCAAACAAGGTAACATTGAGATTGTCCATGTTGATGTAAGTGCATTCTCCGGTGACCAGTGGCGCCAATATGGGCCGGAACGTGATCCGGTTGGGTCCTGGCGTAAAGTTGCGCATGGGCAGAATAATTTGGTAATCCCGGTAATGGGCGCCACTTTCTTCGTTGAGCTGAACAGTATGTTGGAGAACATCATTGATTCTCACCTCCAGCACAGAATCCTCACGCATGCCTCCGCTGTATGCCAGATGCAGGCTGAAGCTGGCGCTGGCGTGTTCAGAAGCGTAGAAATCAGGGGGTAAATGGATGACCATTTCCGCTGGCTTGGGTAGCATGCTGGCATTGAAGGAAACCGTGGAAAGCCCTAGTTGGGAAAAAAAATAGGTGCTGCCGGTTTTGACAAGCGGCGGATTGATCCGGGCCATGGATGGCAAATCCAACCTATGGATGGTCGTCGCGGCGCTATCGGGGAACGGGTAATTCAGCATGGCAAATGCCCGGGCGGCGTCGGTTACTTCCTGCTCATTGTTCCCGCTAATCACCAACAAAAAGTGCTGAGGATGATTCGGTTGGGTCAGGATATGGAGATATGGTCCTGTAATGGCGCTTAGTATCTGCGAGGGCAATAAGGATTGCAGTTGGGTTTTGGTGCCCATGAGAATTGCATCGTGCTCGAGTACGGCATAATCCAGCCCAGCCGGTGCCGTGTCAGAAGAAGGACGCAATGGCGGTGGGGATAAATAAATTTGCGGGGTCCGATAATTGAGCCGCAGCGAGACGCCTTGCGTAGCCAACGCTCCCCACTGCAATGACTGGTTGGTGATTTTAGGCATGAAAATTTGCAAAGGAAACTCAAGCAAATGCTCATCGAACAGAGCTTCTAATTGGGCAAGGGTGGGTTTAAGAATGTTTGGCGTGCTCTCCAGAACAAACTTGGAATGAACACTGTCGATCTCGGTCCATAATTCGGGAGAATCAGGAGCCTCGCATTGTTGATCGGTATAATGCTGGGCGACAGAAAACTCGACCCGGTTATACCCCGGGATGAGCAATTCCGGTGCAAATTCAGCCACTTCCAGCTGCCGCGGGCTTTTGGGGTTTAATACATATTGACCAATGGTAATCCCGTTGATGCGGATCCGTAGTTGCGATCGGGACGGCACCAATACATTGGAGTGGCGAAAATCCAATATTAACCGGGATTTATCAACATGATAGCGAGCAGAAACCGGCAAACTGATTTCATAGAAATCCTCCACGCCGTGAAGCTGTATTGCTTCGGTGCGGGACATGATTTTTGCCAGAGGAATTTCAAAAGTTTTCGCTTGTAGTGATTGGCAAGGAAAGAGGGCAATAAAACCTAAAGTGCCGAGTAACCAGTAGTAAGACAAGTTTATTTTTATCATGACAAATCCCTTATTTTTTCGGGCTAGGCGTCGGCTCTATTGAGAAGCTGCCGATTATAAAGCAGGGTTTTAAAATGAAACCAAGCATGATAGAAACCATTTTTAACTAAAATATGCAAACTGGCCAAAATACCGAAATCCCTGTCCCGGTTTTTTAATAGAGTCAACCAGCGTTCACTTGAACCATGGACGAGTAACACTAATTTTTTGTATTCCTCTTGATCACTGGGTAAAAATTGCAAGCCAATTCTGGCAAAGCCATCTATTTCACCCTGGTTTGCGATTATCACCCGGATCACAAAGGGCTCCTTTTCAGTGGGATGGTGTAATTTCAGGAAAATATCTCCGGAGATTTCCCGCAAGCTGGCTTCGGCAATCAAAATGCTGATACCTCCTACGGAAAGATCGCGTATCTTGACAGGGATTACATTGCGATCCTGGATTATCAATTGTGCGGGAATATCTCCGGCCGGCAGCCTGGGGGAAATTCGCCTTTGCCGTCTTTCATAAAGGGCACCCAGACTGGTCATAATGATGATGCCATTGAAAATGGCCCAGGCTAAGGTAATAAGCACCAAGGTGCGTTGCTCCGGCAAGGTATTGAACTTATAGATTCCCAGAAAGATCGCCAGCATGTTAAGCAAAATGAGAGCATAAAATGGTTTGGCTAAAGGAGAAATGGCATCGTTTTGTTTTTTTTCTATCTTGGGGGTGACTTTAAACTTGGGGGCAGTTGGATTTTTTAGCACATCAAAAATGGCAGGCAATAGAAATAAAGATTGCATGGACTCATAAATATCAGACACCATGAACCACCTTACCCGGCCAAATAAATAGTGATTGGCCAATACTAATGCCATCAAATAGGGAATGGCATAACTGAGAATTTCCTCGCCATTGGCATCGTAGATTTTAAGGCCGAAATAGAGAAAAAATAATGGGGAAATCAAAAATACCACCCTGGCAAAGGGAAATAGCCAAAAGATCATATTGGAGACATAACCCAATCGTTGCCAAGGTTTTAAGCCCTTGAGAGTGATTGGATTTTTGGCAATCAGTAGTTGTAACATCCCCTGTGCCCAGCGAATTCTTTGGGCGACAAAACTGGTAAAAGTCTCTGGTTGAAGACCTGATATCAAAGGCGTAAGAATATACTTGGATTGCCAGCCCTGGCTGTGGAGAATGAGCGCGGTCTCCGCATCTTCAGTGACGGTTTTTCCTGAAAAACCGCCGCATTCGCGCAATGCCTGCATTCGAAGGATTGCCGCTGATCCACAAAAAAAGGACGCCTCCCAAAAATCCAGGCCTGCTTGTATCGCCTCGTAAAACATATGGTTTTCAGAAGGGATTTGATAGGAGAACGCAAGATTTTTTTCCAAAGGATCAGGATTGATAAAAAAATGAGGGGTTTGCAGCAAAAAGAGTTTGTTGTCCTCGAGAAAGAACCCCACCGTTTGGTGTAAAAAGTCCACGGTGGGCACATGGTCTGAATCGAGCACCAAAATAAGGTCTTGTTGAATCTGTGGAAGGATGGCGTTCAGATTGCCAGCTTTGGCTTGAGCATTCTGTGTGCGAGTGTGATACTTAACCCCCAAATCGTGGCATAATTTAAAGAGTTCGTTATATCGTTGCCAAGCCCGATTGGCAATGGTGGGATCTGTTGAGTTTCTTTTTTCCCGGGTGGCGCCATCATCCAAAAGATATACCTGGAACTTGTGTTTGGGGTAATCCAGGGCCAAGGCGGCGGTGAGGGTGACTTTAAGCAGCTCTGCCGGTTCGTTCAATGTGGGAATCAAGACCGCGACCGTTGGCCAATGATTTTGGTCCGAAGGGAGAGGAGGCATTTTGCGGGAAATAGGCCTGGAGTTGACAAAGCTGCTCAGAAAAAACAACCCCATTCCATAAAGCTCGGCGGCAAATAACAGTATTGCCGCGGAAAAACTTGGAAAGTCATCATAATTCAAGGTGCTTGTGACTCTCCAAACCCCGTACCGGAGCACTAAAAATAAGCAGACTGACAGAAATAGAATCCTTAAATACCCCAACCGGGGTGCCAGGCGCAGGAGCAACAACAGCGATACCAGGAATACGGCGAGCAGCAATTGGATATGGTTATCCACCTGAATGGCGGCAACGAACGCCAAAACCAGGCAGGAAAGAAACCAAAAGCCAATAGCCAACCTTTTCATTATTATTGGATCACCTTACACACCTTATGAGCGATTTTATTATTATCGGTGGCGGCATCAGTGGCTTGTTGATTGCAAGAGAATTGGCCAGCCACGGTGCTGCAATTACGATTTTGGAGCAAAACCGAATTGGCCAGGAAGCCTCCTGGGCAGGCGGCGGTATCTTATCCCCCCTTTATCCCTGGCGGCAGCCGCTCCCCATCAACGCGTTATGCCACTGGAGCCAACAACAATATCCCCTCCTGTCTCAACAGCTACAACAAAACACTAATATTGATCCTGAGTGGACCCGTTGCGGTATGTTGTGGCTGTCATTGCCCGATTTGGATGACGCGCTTTCATGGTGCCGAAACACATCAACGAATGCAACTATTTTCTCTGGGGAAGCAGTGGAAGAGGTACAGAAAGGGTTAGGGGATGGCTTATCCGGAACCCACCTGTGGTTGCCAGATATCGCCCAAATTCGCAACCCCCGGCTGTTAAAAGCACTCAAGCGTGACTTGCGCCAACGGCAAGTAAAATTGATAGAACAATCCCAAGTAACCGAGTGGGTAATCACTGGAAATCAGGCCACTGACGTTAAAACAACCCAACAAACCTTCTCGGCAGACAATTTCATCGTAACTGCGGGGGCCTGGTCATCGAGGGTGCTGAGTAATGATAATTTATGGCAACCTGTGATTCATCCCGTTAAGGGACAGATGCTGTTATTCAAGAGCGAACCCGGACTGCTGCAAACCATGGTGCAATGTGGTGAACATTATTTGATACCCCGGCGGGATGGCCGGATTTTGGCGGGAAGCACTGTTGAGGAATCCGGGTTCGACAAGCGCCCGACAACTTCAGGTTATCGGCAGCTATATCAGTTTGCCATAAGAACCTTGCCGGCCTTGAAAGACTGTCCCGTAGAACTCCACTGGGCGGGAATACGGCCGGGGTCACCGGATGGGATCCCTTATATAGGAGCGCATCCACAAATCAATAACGTTTTTTTCAACTGCGGCCATTTTCGCAATGGCGTTGTCATGGGGCCCGCTGCGGCACGGTTACTTGCTGATATCATCCTGCAACGACCGTCATTTACCAATCCCGAGCCTTTTTTACCCAGTAATCGCTAATATCAAACATTGGACAATAGAGCGTTGCGAAAGCGTTTTTTTACTGCTTCCAGGATAGTTTCAACCTCCTCGACTTTCATTTCCCGGATATCGGCAATTTCTTCTTCGGTTAAACCGCCATTGACTTTTAGTTCCAAAATAATCCGGCTCATAGGAGGTAGGCTTTGATAGGCTTGTGCCAAAAGTTGCCGGATTTTTGCATCTTGAGCCTTGCTTTTTTCCAGCGATAAAAAGTCGAGTAAATCCTCTTCAAAACCTTCTTCCAAGAGAAATAGTTTGGAACGATAGGCTTCTTGTTGGTATTCAATGTCATCGAATACCTCTTCAGGATAAAAAGTTTCTTCCAAGGTTTTTACTTCTTCCTGGATGATTTCATGGACGGGGACTTTCCGCTCTTGCCATTGAGATTCTTCTTTCAGGATCTTTTCCAAATACTGATCCGCCAATTTGAAAAGACGTCTCTTGAGCTGCTTCGGATCTAGATCCCGCTGACTGAAATTTTCATAGACTTCCAAATAAACATCATCGGCGATATCGTCAGGAAGATACATTCTCCGAGGAATCAGGCCTAAATATTCTGCATAACGCAATCGTGCGGCAATATAGGGCTTTAGTTGGGGTAAAAAATTGGCCAACACTTCATTGAAGGCTTGCCGGTTTCCAATTTGGCGATGGGTCTGTAAGTTACTTAAGTGATGCGACATGGATGGCATCCTCCTTATTTCTTTGATTATTCTATGTTGCATTATGGGGATGGTATGCCACAAGTCCAAGGGAGATCGGATAAAATCTCGGTATTACTTTACTTCGCATAATATATATTATGTTAAATTATGATTTCATGGCTCCCCCATAAAAAAAGCATCGGCAGTCTCCCTCCCTTTAAATTCTAACTATCAGGCATTTGGCTTTCGTCTTGTTTTTCTTTGTCTGGTACAGGATTTTTCTCTATCGATTTTATGTAACGATGGCCTCGAATCGTTGGCAAAAAAGGTTCCGGTTCTATCTTGAAGTCACCTCTGGGCTTTCTGGTCTTTCTATCTTCTGGAAAGGAAGCGTGATGCTCCGGCAGACTTTCTCCTGGATCCAGTGGAATAAGAATGGCCAAAGCGGCACTGATCATTTTTCGAGTGATTTGTTTTTCCTCATCTTGTTCTTGAATCCAACATAAATTCGCCTTGATATGGGGTTTTAGATCCTGAACGATGGCGATGAACTCATCTTTTGGCAAAGCTTCCAGTGCCTGGAACTGTTGTTGGTAACCAAAGGATGGACTGTCACCCGCTGCTTCGACCAAACGCCGGTAAGCTTCTTGCCGGGAAATTTTTTTAATGGAACGGGTTGCCCCCCAGGTAAAACGTATTGAAGCCGGTTTTTTCAAGATGATCGGAACGTGGCGATAGACTTGTTTAAAGTGAATTCTTGGGTAGCCATGTTGTTTCATTACCCTGTGAGCGCCCTCCTTTTCAACTTGATTCATGGCAATTACCGCCTTTTTGAATTCTTCCTTGGCATGATTAAGCTCTGCCGCCAGCCATAGCGTCTGGGGAGAAGCACCGATAATCCCGGGGCAGATATCGGTTTCTCTACCATCCCTGTCATCGTTGAATTCCAACTGCTGTAAAACGGTAATGAATTGTCTTCTTGCCCCAAGTCCGATCAACTCATTTCTGTTGGTGTCAAAAATCCATGCGGATAATTTATGATCGTTTTCTAGTTGTTTGCAGAATTGGGCTAGCGTGGTTCGAAGTCTGTTGAATGTTAGTGTTAGATTAGAGGTGGTCATTTTAGTGATGGAAATAGATAACGGTATAAATACTGCTAAAATAACATGCATGTAATTCCTGCACGTTCGCAAGCTTTATATATGGGTATAATTTAATTCATGACAAGTTTTTCTGCACAAATTCAACTGGCGCAACAGGCATCTCAACGATTGGAGGTCACCTGTAACAACTGCGGATTCAATACAATCTGCTTTCCCCGGGGGCTGACACAGAAGGAAGTCGCTGAACTCGACGACGTAGTCCAGCGGCGCAAGGTACTGCATAAAGGGGAGTATTTATTTCGGGCAGGTGATCCCTTTCATGGCTTGATTGCCGTCAAGTCCGGCAGCGCCAAATTGACCTACCAGGATGAAAATGGCAATGAACATATCCTCGCCCTGCTGCTCCCTGGAGAACTGCTCGGCTTTGATGGTTTTTCCGCTAACGTCTATCGCTGCAGCGCTCAGGCCTTGGATACCTTGAGCTATTGTGAACTGCCTGCTTCCCAAATTACCCAGCTTTGCCAGAGAATCCCGCCTCTATTCAAGGAAATTTTACGTCACGCCGGCGACGCCTTGGAAGCGCAGCGGGAACAAATGGTTTTTATCAAGAAAACGGCGGAAGAAAGGCTGGCTTCTTTCCTTTTGGATCTTTCCGGACGCTATGGTTACCGGGGCTTTTCCGGTCACGAGTTTTCCATCGGCTTTACCCGGCAAGAACTGGGCAATTATTTGGATCTTGCTCTGGCCACCGTAAGCCGCACTCTCAAACAGTTTGAAAAGGAAGGTTGGATTAAATTGCAAGGAAAAAAAGTCACCATTTTGGATAGTGACAATCTTCAGAAACTTTCCTGCTGTGGAAAAAAATCCGCTAGTGCTTGATCCCAACCCCTTTCCTTAGAAAAAACAACCCCGACAGCCCCAACGTCAATATCAATCCTACCACCATCAAAAAAGCGGTCGTTAAATTGACATCGGCAACGCCTAAAAAACCGAAACGGAATGCGTTGACCATATACAGAATGGGATTGGCGAGAGAAGCGCTGTGCCAGGGTTCCGGCAGTAGGCTGATGGAATAAAAAACGCCCCCCAGATACACCAGCGGGGTAAGCACAAAGTTTGGAATAATGGAAATATCGTCAAAACTATTGGCGAACACCGCGTTGATAAATCCACCCAAGGCAAATAGAACAGAGGTTGACACAGCCACTGCCACCGCCAATCCGGGATGGACGATTTTAAGATCGGTGAAAAACGCCGCGATTCCCGTCACGATACTCCCTACCAACAATCCCCGGGTCACCCCGCCGGTGATATAGCCGGCTAAAATCACCCAGGCAGGCATGGGCGCGATCAGCATCTCCTCGATGTGGCGTTGGAACTTGGCCGAATAAAAAGACGACACGACATTGGCATAGGAATGATTGATTACCGCCATCAAGATAATACCCGGCACAATATAGTCGATGTATGGGATGCCCGCCATGGGACCGATTCGCGGCCCCATCAACGCGCCGAAAATCAAAAAATACAAAGAAGTAGTGACCAAGGGCGGCAACAGGGTTTGCGGCCAAATCCGCATAAAACGGTGAATTTCCTTGCCGGCCAGCGTGCGGTAAGCAATCCAGTTCCGCATCAAGCTGCCTGTTTCCGTTTACCTTGTTTTACCCGCTGGAAAAACAGCTGTTCTAGCCGATTGCTGCGGGGACGGATGTTGGCCACTGCTACCCCGGCCTGGGACAACTCTTCAAACAATTTGTTTAATCCCAAGGCCTTGGGAACCAAGACTTCCAACACATTGGGCTCTGCCAACTGAATTTCATAACCAGGTATTTCAGGTGCTTCTGTCAGGGGCCGGCGCAAATCCAAATAAAAAGCGTTGGCATCGAGTTTGCCCAGCAATTCAGTCATGGAAGTGGATTCGATAATCGTACCGTGATCGATAATGGCCACATTGCGGCACAGTTGCTCGGCCTCCTCCAGATAATGGGTTGTCAAGATGATCGTTGTGCCTTGCTGATTGATCTGGCGCAGGAATTCCCACATGGAATAACGGATTTCGATGTCCACTCCGGCGGTGGGTTCGTCCAGGATCAACAATCTTGGAGAATGCACCAACGCCCGGGCAATCATCAAGCGCCGCTTCATACCCCCTGACAACCGCCTGGAAACGTGGTTGCGCCGGTCCCATAACTCCAACTGTTTCAATACAGTTTCCACCCGGGGACGGGCCCGGCGCCTGGGGATACCGTAGTAACCGGCTTGATTCAATACAATCTGGCCCACGGTCTCGAATTGATTGAAATTGATTTCTTGCGGCACCAAGCCAATACAGCGTTTTGCCTGGGCTGTTGCCTGGTCGAGATCGTGTTCGAATATCTTGACCTTGCCAGCAGTTTTGTTCACCAACGAAGTAATGATGCCAATGGTCGTGGACTTGCCCGCGCCGTTAGGCCCCAGCAAAGCAAAGAAATCTCCCTTTT
>JALSQY010000210.1 GCA_026985035.1 Methylothermaceae bacterium | reverse complement strand
TGGTATTTCGGGTTCTGCCCTACACGCGTTCGATACCCCGCGCCATTCAGAAACCACCCAAAATCTATTTTTTCGACAATGCCGACGTCGAAGAGGACCAAGGCGCCCGTTTTGAAAACCTTATTGCCACCACACTGCTCAAGCGGTTGCACTATCTGGAAGACCGTGAAGGCTACCGCTGCGAACTACGCTATATCCGCGACAAGGATGGGCGGGAAGTGGATTTTGCCATTCTGCAAGACGGTAAACTGAAAGAATTGATCGAAGTGAAATACCGGGATACACATATTGCGACCGCGCTGAAATACTACGCCAAGCGCCTGCAGCCCGAACGCTGCACCTAGATTGTCGCTCACCTCGACCATCCTTACGATCAGGATGGTATACACGTGACCGACCCACTGGAATATTTTTCCAACAAACCCTGGTAACACGAGTTTCAGTGTTGCAAAGGGATAACGAACTACCCCCGTCATTTCGCTGACTATTACCCACACCGGAGACAGCGCTTCAAGGCGGAGCCGCCATAGCGGCAGACATAATCCTGAACGTCTCGGTGATATCATCGAGTCGTTGGATACCGCGCCATAAAGCCGTGGTACCCGGTTCCTTGTCCCCTTTTCTCCCCATGAAGCCTCCAAGTCTCGCCATGACACGAATGGCTTCATTGAGTGTCGGCGGAGTATCAGGCGGGTACGGGTTTTTCGTCGCGTGAATACAAAGGGCCTTCCACTCTTCTTCCCGAAAGAAAATCTCGCAAGAAACATCCGGTACCGTCCGGCCCAGCTTGGTCAGGCGCAAGATCCGCCACGCCACCACCAGATCAATGGCCAGGCAGGCCTGGAGTGTATCGGCGCTGCCAAGGCGACGATCTTCAATTCGGCAGCCGCTTTTGAGTACCCGGTGATAAACCTCGATATTCCAGCGGGTGGCATACCAGGACAACCGCTCACAGGCTTGTTCAAGATCCGTGGTCTCGACCGTGGTTAGCAGCAGCCATTCCACCGCATCACATCCACGGGGCGGGTTGGGTTCATGGGCGTAGATAGCCCAGAGCTTGATCGGTGCACTGCCCTTGAGGCGCTTGGGGGGTTGGATCTCAACCTCGGCATGGCGGATGTCGAGGACCGCCGTGCGGGCCTTTTGGCCACCTTTGCCGGGAATATAGAGGTCAAGCGTACCCGCCAGCGGTTGCTGGGCGAGCTGCGCCCATAATGCTTGTTGGTCGGTGGTTTGGCGCTGGCAGGCACGGTTGGCTCGCACCAGCAGATCCGGGCCATTGGGTTGAGTGTTCGCTTGCTGGAACAACTCGTAAATGTCCGCCTCGCGATCACCAACGCTGATCAGGCGCGTGTTGGGGCACAGGGCCTGGATAGCGCTGACCTGTTGGTAGCTGCGCAGCCAACGGTGGCTCTCCTTCTCCTCGATGGGGAGCGCTTTGCGGGCTTCGGCGCCGTGACCCTGTGGGTCACGCGCCCAGCAGTCGATGTGTAATACCCCCAAAGGCACACCATCGGGCGTGAACGCCAGGGTGTCATGCAGTTTGAGTCCTTGCGCACCATCTTTGCGCGTGTTGATTGGCCCCAGTCCTGCCATGCCAGGATGCGTGGTGTAGTTGAGACTGGTGGTGTCCTGTACAGCCAGTACCACCGCCTCATCCTGGATGCGCTGTGCGGTGGCTTCGATGTGGGGTTTGAGCAGCGTATCCATGGTCACTTGGGTATTGTGGAAAAAACGATAGGCGCCTTTGATCTTGCTTTGCTCACCATTACAGGCCTGGTTGATGGGGGCCGTGGGGCGGGCATAGAAATCCCGTGCCAATTGCAGCAGCCGTTGCCGTAGACGACCGTCGGGGAATGCCACACGACCAAATTCGTGCTCTGCCCAATGGGTTGTCTCCTCAGCCTGCATCTGTGGCGGCAAACGGAATGTAGGTTCGGGCTCGGTGCATAACTGTGCACGCCAGTCCGGCCGCAAAGGGTAAACATATACGCCTTTACGACCGATGTCCGCCGTGCCCTGTGCGTCATTGCGGCCACGCCCACAGGTTTGACCCAAGCGCTGCCAATTGGCCGCCCGATAGCAAGTGCCGGTAAAGCGGCTCTCATCGACGAAGGTCTCCAGCAATACCGGCGCATAACCATAACGTGCGACCCAATCGGCCTCGATGCGCCGCGCCGCCATGCCCAGCACATGGGAGGCCAGGTGTGGAACTTGAACGCTCGGCAGGATCAGAAAACGGCTGTTGGCAACCACTTTGGGCAAATGTCGTGAACGGGCGAATGCAGACCAACCGATCCATTGGTCGCGTACCGCCAAATGCCAGGCCGAGGCGCTGAAGGCCAACCCGCCAAGCCAACCAAAGTGTTCGGACTGGATCAGGTAGCGCTGCTGGGCACCGCATAACGGGCCGCTCTTGAGCGGGTGATAGCGATCGAACAGCTCGCGCCATTGCCGCGACTCCGGGGTCTTGGCCTCGATAGGTATCAGATCAATCCGTCCCAGCTCAGCCAGCGACCCCTTGACTTGCGCTACCACCAGGGCATCGTCGGTTGAGGTTGGCTCGTCAGCCGGCTTTCCCGGCCGAGCCCGGGGTGACGGCAAACGAATTTCACCCTGCTGTTCCAGCTTGAGTAGCGCCTTGCGGCAGCTCATCTCACGCAAGCCGCCATTGGCCGTGCGCCAGTCCAGCCATTCACATACCCGACGCGATAACGCGCTGCGCGTCAGATCCTGGTCAGCAGCAATGGCTTCTCGAATACGTCTCACCGTCGCCGCGCCAAATTCTTGCCCATATAATCGCATGGACCCAGAATAGCCATTCTTGTGGCCTGTGTCCAGTGTGTCTAATAGTCAGCGCCCAGCGACGTGGCGTGTGTGGAG
>JALSQY010000209.1 GCA_026985035.1 Methylothermaceae bacterium | reverse complement strand
TCAGGGGTGGCATAATGATGCCGCTGGAGGATCCAGTGTCGGTTGAATTGCGCCTTGAACTCCAGCAGCGCCTGCCGCAGCTCCTCGACCGTGTTGAAGGTCCGCACCCACAGGAGCTGCTCCTTCAGGGTCCGGATGAACCGCTCGGCCACGCCATTCCCCTCGGGAGCCCGAACGAAGCTCGGGCTGGATTCGATGCCCAGGAAGGCGATCTCGTCCTGAAAGTGGTGACTCATGTACTGTGGCTCGTGGTCATGCCGCAGGGACAGCCCTTCGGCGATGCCCTTGCTCAGGGGGCCAAAGTGCTCCCGTATTCCCTGGTAGACCGGCTCCAGCGCCTCGAAGCGGGTTCCCGGACGGGCGGCGTGGACGCCAACCAGATCGCCTACGAAATGGTCGACGGCCACGAAAACCGTAGCGGTACCGTCCAGACGGGTCCAGACCTGGGTGGCATCGGTGCCCCACATCCGGTTGGGTGCCTCGGGGATGAGGGTCCCGTCGTGAACCCGTGGCCCCTGGACGTTGACCGCCCGGTACGGGGCCTGCAGGCCGTGTTCACGCATCAGGCGCCGCACCCGCTCCTTCGAGACCGCAATGCCCTGATGCCGCAGACGGGCCCAGACCTTGCGGTAACCCTCACCCCGGAATCCCAGAGACTCGGCCTCGGCCAGCACCTTGCGGATTTCATCCACCAGGACCTCATCCGCCAACACCGGTCTGCGGCCTCGACGCACCTCCCGCGCAGGACGACCATCGGCCGCCCGGCGGGCATAGTGCGTCGAACGGGGCACGTCCCACACGCGACACACTCGGGCCTTGCCATAGACACGACGAGCGGAGACCGAGCAGGCCCGGCTCACGGATTCGACCTCCGCTTCGGAAAAGGGGGCTCGCCCTCATGCCGGGCGATCCGCATCTCCAGCAGCTCCTTGTCCATCATCAAATCCCCGACCAGCCGCTTGGCACGCTTGAGCTCCTGCTCCATTGCCGCCACCTTCGGATCATCTGTGCGACGCTTCAGAGCCGCCACCCCGCCTTCGAGGAAATCATCCCGCCAGCCCGACAACACCGCAGCCGGCTGGCCGGTCTCGCGGCTCAGCGTATCCAGACTTTCACCGCGGAGCAGCCGCAGTACCACTTCCTGCTTGCGCTTAGCTGACCAACGCCTCGGTTGCTTCTTCTCGCTTATGAACACCTCCTGTCGCTATCACTCTACGACCAAAGATGTGTCCAGTTTATTCGGGGGCAACCCAACTCTAATTAACGGGAGTAAAATCGGCGGCTATTCCTGCATCCTCGAATTTCTGTTTCACCACTTCGCTGGCAATGATAGTCACGTCGTAGCCTTCTATCCTGAAAATAGAGTGGCCTGCTGCCTTGCTCTCATCAATGACCAGTTTGTAAAAACCACTGTACTTTCCTGCAAAGTCCGGACGTACGGGATCATTTTTTTCATATCTTGTAAAATCCGATTTCTTCTGATCAACTGCATCGATTTTCAGCATGGTGATCATCAGGTAATAGTTAGTGGATACCTTTTTATTGGTTATGGTGACCGGGATAAATCGCACTGCCGCATCTGGAACCGCTTCAAACAGCTTCTTGACCTTTTCGCTGGCAACCAGAAGCCCAAAAGCTTCTGTTAATGTTAAATCCATTTCCTCTCCGTTCTGATACACCTCCAGTTCATAAGTATCTTTTTCGAAGATCGATGGCGAGGGGTCAAGAAAAGACCAATTATCGACATCCAATACATCACCTAAATACCACCGGTTTGGGTAGTTAATGTCGTCCATCAAATCATAGTATTTCATCTTTTGCTCTCCAGTATCACCCCCCTATCAGCCATCCGTTCACCTTACTGCCTGGTGTGGTGGCTTCCACCTTGATACGGACTAACACATTCACCACTGCCCTGCGGTACTCAGGCGTACTTGGCGAAAGGCCTTGGGTCTCAGTATCTAAGAGTTTATAAACATATTTATGATATTCAGGCGGATGCTGCCCTTTATGCCCTGGCACTGCGATCTTGTTGTACAGCGAGGTTCGGATATCCAACCCTGCACCGTCAAAGAATCTCTTGAAACGAGGTGTCCACGGTCCTCCATTCGCTGTGCTGATGCAGTTCTTGTCCGTGCAGACATGGTGAATCGGCACCGAGGCACCCGTTTTCGGTGCAGACACGCGCACCCTCCCGCCATCCTAGATATACTGTTCCCCGATTCGGCCCCCCGATTCGTGACCCCTTTTCCCAATAACTCCTTTATTCCTCCGGGTATGCAGAAACTGGTACAACAGTATTGAACTCTCTTTGCTTAGGATACGGTTCTAACTGGTCAATATATTTTAGATTAACAAACATAAAATAAGTCGATATTTCTGACAAATCTCTAAATTTATACATAACTGTGTTAGCAGGTATTACTCCTGTAAAACCATTTCCATCCATAACTTCAAGCTTCAACGGATTTTTCACAATAAACATTTCAGTTTCCGCAATGGTCAGCTTCTTATAATACACGCCACTAGTAAATGCAGCTGCTGCAACTGCAATTAAAATTACACCATAAATAATTGTTGACATAGTAGCCTTCATACCATCAAGGAAATGGGGTTGCATTCTTATTACGTTTGTACGTATTTTCCTTGTCATGTTTACTAGGAGTCTGTCGGTTTTAGCCACCCGACAGAGTGATACTCTGCGCCGGTTCGAGCCTCGAAGCAGAATTCTTGATCAGCCAAAACACAAGATGCACTGGAATGCTGGCCGTTTCTCAGGGTATATGTTCCCTTCTTCATCCTGTTAGCCTGCCAGGGTGTACATTCGCTTCAGGTTCCATGCCATACACACCAGATTCCATTCGCCTTGAGCAGAATTGAGTCCTCGAAGGTGAAATTGCCGGAACCCGA
>JALSQY010000208.1 GCA_026985035.1 Methylothermaceae bacterium | reverse complement strand
TGGCGACCCGGCGGTTATCGTCCACAGTCAGGCCGGGACGGTGGCAGAATTTTTTGGAGTCCCTGGTCAATGTGATCCGGGGGCAGATCCGTGATGTCACCCATCAGGCGCCGGATCGGCATTTGCCTTTTGTGGGCACGTTGTTCTTGTTCATTGCCTTGTCCAACCTGTTGGCGGTGGTGCCAGGATTCATACCACCGACGTCATCTTTGTCCACCACCACCGCCCTGGCAATTTGTGTGTTTATCGCCGTTCCCTTGTATGGCATCCGCGCGGTGGGCTGGAAGCATTATCTCTTCCAGTATTTGCAACCGACGCCCATTATGCTGCCCTTCAATATCATCGGTGAATTCTCCCGCACCCTGGCGCTGGCGGTCAGATTGTATGGCAATATCATGAGCGGGGCGGTGATCGGCGCTGTGTTGTTGACCCTGACGCCATTTTTCTTCCCTGTTGTGATGCAGCTATTGGGACTGTTGACCGGCTTTATACAGGCTTATATTTTCGCCATACTGGCTTTGGTTTATATTGCCTCGGCCAGCGTTGCCGTCCAGGAAAAGCTCGAGCAGATTGAACAAAACGAGGAACAGTCATGACATCAGAAACCTTGATTGCCGCCGTTTCTATCTTTACCGCTGGCCTGACCATCGGCCTGGGCGCCATCGGTCCGGCGTTGGGGGAAGGGCGGGCGGTGGCCCAGGCGCTGTCGGCCATCGCCCAGCAGCCCGACGAAGCCAATACCATCACCCGTACCTTGTTTGTCGGCCTGGCCATGGTGGAATCTACGGCGATTTATTGTTTTGTGGTGACCATGATTTTGCTGTTTGCCAATCCATACTGGGAATATTTCCGCGGCGCCGGGGGTTGAGGTGATCGACTGGATCACGGTTGTTGCCCAGGTTGTCAATTTTCTGATTCTGCTGGCGCTGCTCAACCGCTTCCTTTATCGGCCCATTGTCGCCAACATGGAAGCACGGGAACGTTACATCGAGTCGCGCCTCAATGAAGCAGCGCAGTTGAGAGCCAAGGCGGAGCGCATGATTGCCACTTATCGGCAGAAGCTGGAAGCCATCGAAAACCAGCGCCAGGAGATTTTGAAGCAAGCCCGTCAGGAGGCGGAATCTGAACGCCAGGCGTTGCTGGAGAAAGCCCGCCGCGAGGTGGCGCAAAAACGGCTGGAATGGATGCAGGAATTGGCCCAGGAACAAGCGGCGCTGGTTAATGAATTGAAGAGCGTTTTAACGGAACAGCTGGTGGATTTATCGCGCAAGGCGCTCCAGGATTTGGCGGATTCTGATCTGGAAACCCTGATGGTAAAAAAATTCCTCCAGCAATTGGAAGCATTAAGTCCCGGACAAAAACGCTTGCTGCTCGAAAGTGAAGACGATACATGGACGGTTACCACTGCCTTTTCTCTGCAAGATTCTTTCCGCCGGCAAATAGAAAGTGCCTTGAAGGCGTTGCGGGCCGACGTTGCCATCCACTTTGAACAACAGTCAACGCTATTGTGTGGCATTGCCCTGGAAACCGATGGCCGCATTTGGCATTGGAATCTGGCGGCTTATTTGGATGAACTGGAAACAGCCTTGAAACAAGCGCTGCCGGCATGAACAGAAAAACCGAACCCGTATGGACGCCATTTCTCCATGAAAGCACCGATCTCTTAAAACAATCGATAGAATCCTTTTGTTTTACCTTGGCGGCCAAGGAAATTGGCCGGATATTTAAAATTGACCGTGGCATTGCCAGAATTCAAGGTTTGCCCGGAGTGCTGGCGATGGAGGTTTTGCAATTCGAAGCGGATGTGGCTGGGGTTGCGTTTAATCTCGATCCACATGAGGTGGGGGCGGTTTTGCTGGACCCCGGAGAGGCGTTGAAGGCGGGCGGGCGTGTCTTTCGTACCGGCCGGGTTTTGGACACCGCCGTGGGCGACGGCCTGTTGGGCCGCGTGATAGATCCTTTGGCACGGCCTTTGGACGACGGCGGGCGGGTAGCCAGTGAGGAACGCTGGCCCGTGGAACGGGAAGCCCCGGCGATTATTCAGCGGGCGCCGGTCACCGCTCCCCTGCAAACCGGTATAAAAGTGATAGATGCCTTGATTCCCATCGGCCGGGGACAGCGGGAACTGATTGTCGGCGACCGCCAAACCGGCAAGACTGCCATTGCCATCGATACCATTCTCAACCAGCATGACCAGGAGGTGATTTGTATTTACTGCGCCATTGGCCAGCGAATGCAGTCGGTAGCCCGGGTGATTGCCAAGTTGCGGGAAAAAGATGCGATGAAGTATTGCGTGGTGGTCGTGGCCAGCGGGGAAATGCCCGCCGGCCTCCAATTTATCGCCCCTTATGCGGCTACCAGCATTGGAGAATGGTTCATGGCCCAGGGCCGCGATGTGCTGGTGGTATACGACGATTTGACCCGCCACGCCGACGCCTATCGGGAGCTTTCCCTGTTGCTGCGCCGACCGCCGGGGCGGGAAGCCTATCCTGGCGATATTTTTTATATCCATTCCCGGCTGTTGGAGCGCTCTACCCGCTTGAAACCAGAATTTGGTGGCGGCAGCCTGACTGCCTTGCCCATTGTCGAAACCCAGGCGCAAAATATTTCCGCCTATATTCCCACCAATTTGATTTCCATTACCGATGGTCAATTGTATGTCTCTCCGCTGCTGTTTCAGAGCGGACAATTGCCGGCGGTGGAGGTCGGGAAATCCGTTTCCCGGGTGGGCGGCAAGGCGCAACTGCCCGCCTATCGCGAAGTCACCGGCTTGCTTAAACTGGCCTATGCCCAATTCGAAGAACTGGAAACCTTCGCCCGCTTCGGAACCCGGCTGGATGAGCGAACCCGTCAAGCCATCGAACGGGGCCGGAGGGTGCGGGAGATTTTGAAACAAGAAGAAGGCGATGCCCTGTCTCCTTTGGAACAAATTGCGGTATTGCTGGCCTTGAATGAAGGATTGCTCGATGCTGTTCCCGTGGATGAAATCCGGGCCGTGGAACGGAGAATCCGCACGGCAGCTATCGAACACAAGGCAAACTTTATGCGCCTTGCCCGGGGCGAGAAACCCACGGAAGAAGAAAAGCGGTTACTGGCGCGGCTGGCCAAAGAAGCAGTGGCGGAAATGGCAAGTTGAATTTGTCGGGCAGCCTTGGCAAAGAAGGGGTATAGCCCCACTTTTAAACCATGAAACATAAGCATCCATGCAAACTCTAGAAACCCTGCAACGGGCGATTGATACCTCCCGCCAGCTCAAAGACATCGTCCGTACCATGAAGGTGCTGGCGGCGGTCAGTATCCGCCAGTACGAGCGCGCGGCTCTGTCGCTGGCAGAGTATAGCGATACCGTGGAAATGGGACTGCAAGTTTTGGTGCGGCACATCGCCTTGCCCTCCCAACGATCAAAAAGCGGGGCCAACGCCGCCATTGTGTTTGGTTCCGATCAAGGCTTGTGTGGCCGGTTCAACGAGCTGCTCCTGGAATTTGTCCACGGCAGACTGGAGCAAACGGAAAATACCCGCTTGCTGGCGGTGGGGGCACGGGTGGATATGGGTCTGGAAGCCTTGGGTTTTCAAGTGGAAGAATGTTTCTTCGTGCCTGGATCGGTGGCTGGCATTACCCTGACGGTCCAGCAAATTCTCCAGAAAATCGAAAGCTGGCAAGCCGAGGGAGTCAATGAAGTAAAATTGTATTACCATAAACACAGCGGCAGGGGCCGCTACCGGCCCATTCAACAAGTATTGCTGCCTTTGGATGAGCATTATTTTAAGCGCTTGCAAAAGAAAACCTGGCAAGGGCGGACTTTACCTGCCTATTCCATGAATCCCAGTGCCCTGTTTGCCGCTTTGGTGCGGCAACATCTTTTCATTTCCCTCTATCGCGCCTGCGCCGAATCCTTGGCGAGCGAACACGGACAACGATTGATTTCCATGCAGCTGGCGGAAAAAAATATCGGCCAGCGGTTGCAGCAGTTGACGATGACCTATCAACAACAACGCCAGGAAACCATTACCGCTGAAGTATTGGAAGTCGTCTCCGGCTTCGAGGCGTTACAAGACGAAGTACCGGCAAGAGAAAGAATATGAGCGACCGACTTGAATTAGGCCTGTTGCGCCATGCCAAATCCGCTTGGAATAGCGATGCGCCGACGGATTTCCAGCGCCCCTTGAATGAGCGGGGGAAAAGAGATGCGCCGCGCATGGGCAGGTGGATGGCAGCCCAGGGGTGGGTGCCCGATATGATCATAGCCTCTCCCGCCAAGCGGGCCATGCAAACGGTTAGGCGAGTGTGCCGGGAGTTGGGAAGTCCCCTCGAGCAAGTCCATTGGCAGGCGAGCATTTATGAAGCGGATGTTTCCGATTTGCTGGCAGTGCTGCGGGCGTGTCCGGAAACTGCGCGCAGAGTGTTGCTGGTGGGACATAATCCCGGATTGACCGATTTGCTGCAGTTATTATCAGGGCCTGCTTCCGGCGGTGCCTTGAAATTGCTTCCCACGGCGGCGCTGGCGCGCTTGGAAGTGGAAGGTTCCTGGAAAGATCTCGGCCCTGGAAAAGGACGTTTGATCGGCATTACCCGGCCGAAGGAATTACGGGATTGATGCCGCTTTTCAAGGCCGGGTTCTGGTTCGCGGAGAAACCAGAGCACGGCGCCCAGGGCGATGATGGCTACCGCCAGGGCAATCAAGGTAAAGGGCTGAATCTTGTCCAGATCGAGGATGATCATTTTTCTCGTCAGTGCCATCAGGGCGATCATGACAACCGTTTTGACCTTGATGATGCTTTCTTTGCGCGCCGCTACCTTAATGATGGAATGCTTGAATTCCATGGCAATGAGGACGGTCATGATCATGCCGAAAATGGTCTTGAAGGTACGGTGCTCCAGAGGATCGAGCCCGCCCAATACCAGTCCCAGAAATACCTCCTTGACCAACCCGAGCAAGGCAAACGTCACCACGATCGAGATGACGATCGTTACCGTCACCGCGACGATTTGTTCGAACCTTTGATAAAAATTGAGTAGCCGCCACTCTTCCATGGAGGTATCAAAGAAAAAATCAGTCAGGTTTTTTTTCATGGTTTTTCCTTGAGTGGGATCAAAAAACAAATGGCTCGTGAACCAAACTATCGCATCATGCTGTCCGCAGGGGAAGCCTCCGGGGACAAACACGGCGCGGAGCTTTATCTTACCCTCAAAAGACAACTAAAGGGGGTTTCAGGTTTCGGCATGGGCGGTGCCAGGATGCGGTCGGCAGGGGTTGAGTTGTTGGCTGACTCGGAAGGGTTGGAGGTCATCGGAGTGACCGACGTTTTCTGGCGCTTTCACCGTATTCATCAAGCCTTGAAAACGATGCAGGGGGAAATACGCAGGCGCAGGCCCGATCTGCTGGTTTGCATCGACTACAAGGAGTTCAACCTGCGCCTGGCCCGGTTTGCTAAAGCAATGGGGGTCAAGGTGTTATTTTATGTGGGCCCGCAAGTGTGGGCCTGGCGGCCAGGGCGGCTCAGGCATTATGCCAGGGCGGTGGATCACATGGCGGTGATTTTTCCTTTTGAATTGCCCTATTATGAGGCAATCAATCTGCCTGCCACTTATGTGGGCCATCCCTTGATTCAACAGGTACAACCGGCGTGGCCACGGGAAAAGGTCTGCCAATGGTTTGATCTGGATCCCGGCCGTCCCGTTGTTGCCCTGTTGCCGGGCAGCCGGACCGATGAAGTCAAGCGGTTATTGCCCGTCATGGCCAAGGCATGGGAGCAGCTGCGCGCCAAAGAGCCGCATATTCAAGGGGTTCTCTGTTTGGCGCCTACTATTGCCGATGATTTGCTGTCGGCAACTTGCCCCGCCCTGCCGTCTTTGAAGGTCATCAGGCAGCATGCTCACGAAGTGTTGCAATATTGTGAAGCGGCCGTGGCATGCTCGGGAACCGCCACCTTGGAGTTGGCCCTGTTGCAGATTCCCATGGTCATCGTCTATCGCCTGTCTCCGCTAACCTATCGTATAGGCAAGTGGTTGGTGCGGACGCCTTACATCGGTTTGCCCAATATTCTTTTGGGAAGGGAAATATGCCGGGAATTCATCCAGGATCAAGCTTGCCCGTCTAAAATAGAAGAAGAGCTGAGGCGTTTATTGGTCAATCCCGATTATGCCAACGCTCAGCGAAATCAATTGGCCACAGTGAGGCAGCGGTTGGGTCATCAACACGCCGCGGAAAATTTGGCCACAATTGCGGTAAATCTATTACACCAAGGAGACAAACTGGAATGAGCGGATATGTGCTGGTCACAGGAGGTGCGGGTTATATTGGCAGCCATACTTGTGTGGAGCTGTTAAATGCCGGCCACCAGATCGTAGTGGTGGACAATCTCAGTAATAGCAAATTCGAAGCCATTCGCCGGGTGGAAGAGATTGCCGGCGAAAAGGTGCCTTTTATCGAGGCGGACATCGGCGACCGGCAAGCCATGGACCAGGTATTGAAGCAATACCCATGCGACATTGCCGTCCACTTCGCCGGACTCAAGGCGGTCGGAGAATCTTGCGAGAAACCGCTTTTGTATTACCACAACAACATCACCGGCACCTTGGTGTTGTGCGAGGCCATGCAAGCGGCCGGGGTCAAGCGCATGGTGTTCAGTTCCTCGGCGACGGTATATGGCGATCCCCACACCGTGCCCATTACCGAGGCGTTTCCTCTCCAGGCGACTAACCCTTATGGCCGTACCAAACTATTTATCGAAGAGATACTGCGTGATCTGGTCAACGCCGATCAATTACTGCAAAGTCGGATTCCCTGGACCGTGACCTTGCTGAGGTACTTCAACCCTGCCGGCGCTCACCATAGCGGCATGATTGGCGAAGACCCCAACGGCATTCCCAATAATCTCATGCCCTACATTACCCAAGTGGCGGTGGGGAAACTCAAACGGCTTCAAGTATTCGGCGGCGATTATCCCACCCGTGACGGCACTGGCGTGCGCGATTACATACACGTGGTTGACCTGGCCAAAGCCCACGTCAAGGCTGTGGAGAAACAACTCGCCCGGCCTGCGGGGCAAGTCTTTACCTACAATTTGGGCACGGGTACCGGCTACAGCGTGTTGGAGGTCGTCAAGGCATTCGAGCAGGCCTGCGGCGTCAAAATTCCCTATCAAATCGTGGACCGCCGCCCTGGCGATGTGGCCGAATGTTATGCCGATCCTTCCCTGGCGGCATCGGAACTGGACTGGAAAGCAGAAAAAAATATCGAAGACATGACCCGCGATGCTTGGCGTTGGCAGTCAAGTAATCCTGATGGATATCCGGATTGAGATGAATTTGTCTTGTTTCACCGCAGCGGTTCGGAGGACGCAGCGGTCCATCCTTGGGGCGCCGGAGGTGTCCCGCCCGCCCGGCGAAGCGCGAGGGGTTAGGGGAGCATGGATTCATGCGATTGCCATGCATAAAAAATGGCGGTTAAAACACCGCCATTTTTTTATGGAAAAATTCCCAGTTACTCTGTCACAATCAAATTTCTGGCTTGGGTTTTGAAACGGGTTGCCCTATCCAGAAGACGGTTGCGCCACCGCCGGACCCCGGCACGGCGGGCAATCTTCTCCAGCTTCAAGGCCCGTTGGAGTTTTTTCACCGCTTTGGGATACACGTTTAGGATGCCTCCTTTTAAAACCCCGATGGCGTCTTCGGTCTCGCTGATTGCCAGTTTGATCTCCTCGCGTCCATCCCGTCTCCCCAGTTGTTTGGCACGCCAGTCCAGGCGGTTGGAACTGTCGATATTTTCCACTGCGTTGATAGCGCGGAGGAACAGGGCCACCGCGGTCATCTGGCTGGCGTCGAGCACGATTTGCCGGTTGCTGCCGGAGCCGGTCAGGGCGCCGGGGGAATTGTTGAAGGCAGGGCCGGTATAGAAGGCCACTACCTGTTCGATGGTGTTGACTGAATTGTTGTGGAAGTAGGGGGGAGTGTCGGCGGCTTCTATGGCCGGCTGGGTGCTGAAGCGGCCGTCGCCAAAACAGGGGTGGTTCAGATTCGGGCCGCAATTGCGCGGTTGCCGCCCGAAGCCGCCGTCGTAGGCAATGGCGGGATCGATCAAGTGGGCGGGGTCGTCCAAAGCGTTTTCCACCCCGGTATCACGAATCGGGTTGGCGTGGGTGGAGGAACTGTGACCGCCGCCGTTCACATGACACCCCTTGCAATTGGCGCTTTGTCCGAAGATGGGATTGCCGTCCTCATCCACCGGATTTTTCTTCTGATTGAACAATTCCTTGCCCCGTTCGACAATGGGGTTCAAAAATACCATGGCTTCCAGATCTGGATCTTGCTGCCTGCCCAAAGACAGCATATAGGCTTCCAGGGCATCCAGTTCATGCTCGGTGGGCAGGCGAAAATCGACGCCCTCGATCCGTTCCAGGGAGCGGGTCATGTGCTGGCGGACCGCGCCTACGGAGAACATGCGCAAGGATCCATCACCTGGCGCGCCGTCGCCGGACCAGCCCGTGGCGTTGGCGATTTCCCCACTGTCTTCTTCCTCCGCATCGCTGGAAGTGATGAGCGACAAGAGGTGGGGCACGCCCCGCAATACCGGCGGTTGATCGAAGCCGTCCACATTGGCTTGAATGAGGGCCATTTGCCGGAGAAGATCGGCGTGTTCGAGGCTGGCCAGTGCCGGGTCGTATTCATGGACGAACAATGGATCGTCGTCCGGCAGCCGGGCGATGTAGTTGGGATCGATGGTGAAATTGTTGTCTTCCCGGTGACAGGTGCCGCAGGTCCGGCCATTGCCGCCAAAGGTTTCGTGGTGGAAGATCTCCCTTCCCTCGGTCACCAGTGCTCCGAGAATATCTTCGGTGGAGGCTTCCCCCTCGGCCAAGGCGGGCTTGGACAACAGGAAGGCCAGGGGTTTTGTGTCATGGGTGGAGTCGAATATCCCGGTCCGGGCAAGTGCCCAGGGACGCCGGTGGTGATAGAGGCGCTGAAACAGCGACGGTTGCCCCGAAATCACGGCCCGGGTCTGAGGATCGGCGCCTTTGGCCGCCACGGTAGCGGTGCCGATATGGAACCCAGGCGGGAGCGATGCCGCTTGCAGACGTGTGCTCAAGGTAGCCTTCCCATCGTTGCCGGTTTTCAGCGTGCCGGCGAGAACCCGCGCCGGTGGGGCGTGGGAAGCGGGGCGGGGAGTGTCGAGGAGCCAGATGGCGTATTCCTGGTTTTTCGCTGCGTTTTCCAGACGGAAATCCAGGGTGCCTTCCACCAGATCCAGCCGCAAGGTGCCCCGGGTGGCGGCATTGCCTTCGTCTTGCGGCGGGTGCAGGGAAAGGGTCAAAAGATTGGGGTTGCGCCGGTCCTGTTTTTGTGCCCAATGCTGGTAGCGCCGGGCCAGGGTTTGGGGGTCTCCCATGCCGGTAAAGCTGGATTCGCCCGGCGGCGGGAGCGGGCTCATGCCGGACAGGCCCAGTCCTCCGGCTGTGGCCAGACTGAGGGTAGTCAGAAAGAAAATGGGTTTGTAGCGGATATTGCGAAAGATCATTTTTTATCCTTGTCAAAAGCATGGTTTTTGATGCAAAAAGGAAGGTATCCGAAGATACCTTCCACCGGGTTAGATGAATGTCCTCACGGGCATTTCGGGTCGTCCGGGTTTGCCTCGCACAGGACTTCCTCGAAGGTCTTGACCGGTCCCATTTCCGGGGTGCGGCCGTTTTTGCCCACTTCCGGAATCCGCAGCCATTCGTCCTTGGCGGTGCCGTTGAGACGGGCCTCGACGAAATTCTCGTCCCCCACATGGCCCGCCGGAACGAAAATCTCCGGGTGATCGAACGGCGCCCGTTCCCACTTCACCCTGGGGTCGGTTAGGCTTTTGAGGAATGCCACCAGATCGTCGATGTCCTGATCCGACAAGCCGAGTTCAAACATTTGGGGGCTTTTGTGGGCTGGATCATGATTGCTATTACGGTTGTAGAACTCGATCACTTCCCGGAGGGTTGCGGCGCTGCCATTGTGGAAGTAAGGGCCGGTCAGCTCCACATTGCGCAGCGTTGGCACTTTGAAGGCGGAGGGAGCCACCCTCAAGGCACCATGACCGGGTTTACCGTATTCCGCTTTGGCTGCCTCCTCACTGGGAGCCTTGGCGAGTATTTTTGCAATTACTTCATTCTTGCAGCCTGAAACCCCCATGGGATCGGGAATCAGTTGGTCGCGTCCGAAATCTCCTCCGAATTTCCTTTCGAAAAAGCAGATTTGCGCATTGAATGGATCGAAAACCTTTGCTTCATTGCCTTGGAGAAATTCGATGTATTGAGCGGACAGTGACAAGGGATTGCCAAAAGGATCGGCACCGCCAACGCCCAGATCTTCATTCCCGGGTTCGATTACGCCGGTATTGAAATAACCGACATCATGCAGGGTCGGCCCGAATGTCAAGGTGTCCAGACGATTGATGTGAGAAGGTACATTCCCTGCGGTACGGTTGTCTGGATTGGCACCCGGGGTAGTGACCAAGCGGACTTCGGGAACCGCGGCCGTGGAGAAAGTAGGCCCGTCGTGACAGAATTGGCAGTGGGAGCTATTGAACAGCTGCAGGCCACGCAATTCTTGTTGGTTAAGATCGGCTGGTGCCCACGCGGATATTATGCCGACGTTTTCTGCTCGCCGGCTCAAGTCATACGGCGCTTGATCCGAAACCAGCGTCGATTCATAGAGTTGAATTGCCAGCCCGAAAAACAAGGAAAAATTGGCCTCCAGCATGGAGTACCGGTGGCCGTCGGGCGCGGTGCCGAAATCTCCATTGCCGGCCCAGTATTTGGGATTGAACGCTTGCCGGATCAGCCGCGCATAGGTGGTGCGCAGGCCGCGCCCGGATAGGGAGGCATAGGGGCCCAGCACGCTGTCTTCCAGGTGTACCCGCTGGACCCGAAGGGGCCGGACATGGAGCAGTTTGGTGCCCAGATCCTCGAACTTGCGGCCCACACACGGCATTTCCGTATCGCTGCGGATCGGCGGGTCCATGGCTTGGGAAGCCAACGAGGAATTGATCAGGCGCAACCGTTTCTTGACCGCTGAGCCATCATCCGCGGCCACCCAGATAAAGGCATTGGGGTCGCGTTCGCCAAAGGCGCTGCGGCCATTGAAAATGTTGTTGGCGCGCCCGTCCCAGAAATTGCGGTGGTTGAATACCGCATTGATCATGGTCGGGGTGTTCCTCGGTTCCAGCCGCCGGGTATTGACACCGCTCACCTGATGAACCGGATCGGGCTCGCTGCGGTCGCAACTTTCGTGGACCCGCCGGCCCTTCATGGCCATTTTTTCGAATTTTCCCTTGAATACCCCCTGGGAACCGACCACGTCGTCGGTCTGGAATTTTATTCCCGAAGACTTGTCAGCCGGATTGTTGAATTGGGTGGTAGGGAAGTCACTGCGGGTCAAGGTATAGTTGGGACCGCCCTTGCCACCCGAGGCGGTGGGATCGAAGCGATTGTCTTTAGAGGGATAAATCTGGTTCTTGATCCGGTGGTCGGCGCCGGCGGCAAAGTGGCAGGTGCCGCAGGCGACGCCGTCGCTGCCCACCTGCATATCCCAGAACAGGGCCTTGCCGAGGACGATGGCTTTTTCCTTGTCCACCACGATGGGGGTGGGGACGCCGAGAGAATCGTCTTTTTCCAAAAGCCCCGGCACCGGAGGGATTTCCGCCAGTTGCAGGGAAGGCGGCGCGTTTTCGCCGTGGCCCAGGGCCTGCCCCGCCGCTATCAGGCAAGGCAGAGACATGGCCAGCCTCACTGCTGTGATTCGGAAGATTTTGGTGGTAAACATGTCGGGTTCTCCTTGAATTTTTTATAGCAATTGTCATGCCGGGGTGATGGGCCAGGAAAACCAAGCACTTTCCTGACGCCACCCGGCGGTTTTGAGGCATATCACCCGGCGGTTGCGGTATTTGCCGCATCCGTCTCAACGTGGTTTTTTCTCCGCAGCCAGATTCCGAGACCGGACAACGCCGGTCCGAACAGCCACACCGCCCCCGGCAAGGGGACCGCGCTGACGTTGAAATCGATTTTGCCGGCGCTGACGCCCCGGTTGCTCAAGTGATAAGCTGCCTGGGTGGGATCGGTGATGTCTTCCGGACCCAGGGCCCATAGCAGATACACCGGCCCCTGGGTCAGGTCCAGGTCATTGCCGTCGCCGGTCGCCAGGGGGCGTTCGAAGCGAATCTCGGTGGTTCCGTTTGCCTCGCTGGCAGATAGCAAGGTGAGATCATTTTGGGTGTCCACCGCGGGAGGAGCGTGATCACTGGCCCAGGCGTCATACAGATAATTTTGGTTGCAACAGCCCACGCCTCCCAGAATGACATCGCTGTTGAGCATGGATTGGTCGTTGGAAAAGCCGATTCCGACCCAACCGGTGGTTTTCCCGGTGACGGTGATATCCAGGTTGCCATCGGGATTGCGGGTCCAGGTGACCTGGAGATCGCCGAAATCCAGGTCGAAGGGCGGGTTGGCAAGGGTGGCCCCATGGCAAGGGGCCTGAACCAGAATCAGGGTGGTCAACAGGGTTTGAAAGAATGATGAGTTCTTCATGATGGGTTGCTCCTTTGGCTCAACTTTAGGGCTTCAGATGTCGATTTCGGAAGCCGTGGCGCGTTTCCTGCCCAGGCCGGTCAGGCCCAGCAAGGCCGAACCCAGCAGCCAGGCGGCGGCCGGCACCGGAACCGCCGCTGGCGCGGCAGTGGCGGGAATGGCGTCCACCAGCGTGGCGTGTCCGGAAGCGCCGAAATCCACCTGGTAGAAATCCCCTCCCAGCCATTGGAAGCCGCTGTCGGCGGTCCATCCATTGCCGCTATTCATGCCGAGCATGAAGTCCATGCTGCCGGTGGCGGCGATTTCGGTGAACTGGTTGCGGCTGTCCATGATCATCAGGGTGGGCGCGCTGGCCCCTGACGGCATGGCGAAATTGATGCTGCCATATTCTTCCAGGGGATAAGGGTTGGCCATGGCGGTGTCATCCGCCTCGAACAGGGCCAACTGCCCGCCTTCGATGGCGGCGATATCCACATTGAACAGTTCGTTGCCCAAAGTGGCGTTGGAAGGTTCCCAGAGGGTGGCGGCGAAGGTGTTGCCAGTGGCCAGAAGGGTGGTCAGGAGTGTGGTTTTCAGTAGTGTTTTCATGATTGGATACCTCTTGATTGTTGAATAATGTCGGTTTTCATTCAGGAGTTGACTGTTGTTCCCGGCTTGCGGCGCATGATGCCGCCGCCCAACAGGGCGCTGCCGAACAACCAGGCGGCTGCGGGCAGGGGAACTGCCTTTGGCGCGCCGAAAGTGAGATTGTCGAGCTGAACGTTGGGGTTGTTGAAACCGGGGTCGGCATAGGTGAAAAACTTGTTTGAATTGACGTTTTCCAAATAACATCCCT
>JALSQY010000207.1 GCA_026985035.1 Methylothermaceae bacterium | reverse complement strand
TGGTCGAGATCGTGTTCGAATATCTTGACCTTGCCAGCAGTTTTGTTCACCAACGAAGTAATGATGCCAATGGTCGTGGACTTGCCCGCGCCGTTAGGCCCCAGCAAAGCAAAGAAATCTCCCTTTTGCACCTCAAGATTGATGCCTTTCAGTGCTTCGAATCCGTTGTCGTAGACTTTCTTCAGATCTTTTAAAATTAATGCTTGCATAATGCCAGACTATCCAGTTTGCCCCCCTCCTAAGAAAGCAATAGGTTGTGAGCAAGATTATTTTACCGCTGGAAACAAATGAACTATTGTAGCAAAATACCGTCGCTATCCACTTGAGTATCCCAGTGAATATCCCCATATTCATGGGACCGGAATTTTTCAATTTAATTTAGGGAAAGCGAATATGAAATCCATATTGAGAGGCATTATTTTTATTCTCCCGTTGCTGGGAATGATTTCCACCGGCCAGGCCGGAATCATTCCCTGGCTCAACGGGGACAAAACCCAAGAAGTCCCTACCCTGGCGCCCATGCTCAAAAATGTCCTGCCGGCAGTGGTCAATATCGCCACTTCAGGGAAAGTGGTGATCCAGGACAACCCTTTGCTTAACGATCCTTTCTTTCGGCATTTTTTTCGCAATATGCCACCCATTCCCCGGGAAAGGCGTACCCAAAGCATTGGCTCCGGCGTGATTGTGGATGCGGACAACGGTTACATTCTCACCAACCATCACGTGGTGAAAAATGCCGACAAAATCTTCGTCACCCTCAAAGACAAGCGGCGCTTGAAAGCCAAATTGGTAGGCTCGGATCCGGAAACCGACATCGCGGTTTTACAAGTAGAAAAAGACAATCTGACAGACTTGCCTCTAGGCAATTCCGACCAGTTACAAGTGGGCGATTTCGTCGTCGCCATTGGCAATCCTTTTGGCTTGGGCCAAACAGTAACTTCCGGCATTGTCAGCGCCCTGGGCCGTACCGGCCTTGGCATTGAAGGCTATGAAAACTTCATCCAAACCGATGCTTCCATCAATCCCGGCAATTCCGGCGGGGCGTTGGTGGATTTGCGCGGCCAGTTGGTTGGCATCAATACCGCCATTGTGGGCCCCAGCGGTGGCAATGTGGGCATTGGCTTTGCCATCCCCATTAACATGGCCAAGGAAATCATGGAGCAGATTATCGAACACGGCAGTGTCAAACGGGGTCTGCTCGGCGTCCAGGTTCAGGACATCACGCCAGAACTCGCCAAAGCCATGGGCTTGAAAACCACGCAAGGGGCATTGGTCTCTGGCGTCACCAAAGGCAGCTCCGCGGACAAAGCAGGTATTAAACCCGGCGACGTCATCATCCGTTTCGACGGCAAAAAGGTCAAAAACTCCGCTGCCTTGCGCAACATGGTTGGGCTCAAGAGGATTGGCGAAAAAGCGGAAATCGAACTCATCCGTGATGGAGAAACCATTCGATTGACGGCCAAAATTGGCCAACCGGTGGCCGAAGGCGCCGTGGCCGGCGAAATCCCCTTGCTGGAAGGCGCCACCTTCTCGGAAATCGTGCCTGATCATCCACTCTACGGGCGGGTGGAAGGCATCATGGTGGCCGACGTACAAGTAGGAAGCCCTGCCTGGCAAGCAGGTTTGCGGGAAGGCGACGTGATTCTGTCGGTCAACCGCAGACCGGTAAAATCGGTTGCCGAATTCTTCCAGGTAGCCAGTAAATCGCCCAACCGCCTCCTGCTGAGGATTCAACGGGGTAACTTCGCCTTGTTTATCGTGGTCGAGAAATAACGTTGAAATAAAGAGGGCGGGATTTCCGCCCTCTTCTATTGCCTTTGCATCAGCTTCAACAGCTCCGGCAAAGGACGAGTATTGAGAATATCTTCCGGTCCCAACCACCCCCGCCGGGCTTGGGCCACTCCATAGTTCATCAGTTTCAATCCCACCGTACTGTGGGCGTCGGTGGAAATGGCTAGTTTCAGGCCGACTTCCCTGGCCATCAAACACCCTTCATCGTTCAAATCCAGCCGTTCAGGCTGGGCATTAATCTCCAGAAAACATCCCCTTTCCTTTGCCCCCCGCATGATCTTTTCCATATCCACCGCATACGGTTCCCGTTTGTGAATCAAGCGGCCGCTGGGGTGAGCGAAGATATTAAAGTAAGGGTTATCCATCGCCTTGAGGATGCGCTCGGTTTGTTTTTGTCGGGATAGGTTGAACTTGTGGTGCACGGAACAGACGGTCAGATCCAGCTCCTTCAAGACACTGTCATCCAAATCCAGGCTGCCGTCTTCCAAAATATCCACCTCAATGGCTTTGAGGATTCGGATATCCCTTATGGTTTCGTTTAAACGATCGATGGCCTCCATCTGCTGGCGCAAACGCTTTTCATCCAGGCCTTTGGCAACCGTCAACCGTTTGGAGTGATCGGTAATGGCCACATACTCATAGCCCAGGGCCAGAGCAGCCCGGGCCATTTCCTCCAGGCTGTTTTGGCCATCGGTTTCCTTGGTATGGCAATGCAGGTCACCGCGTATTTGTGTCAAAGTCACCAGTTCGGGTAGCTCGCCGGCTAACGCGGCTTCCACCTCCCCCCGGCCTTCCCGCAATTCCGGCGCGATGAGAGGCAATCCCAAGCTTTGATAGACTGCCTCCTCGGTTTTACCGGCAATGCGTTTTTCTCCCCGGTAAACGCCATATTCGTTGATCTTTAAACCTTGCTTGACCGCCAACGTGCGCACGGCAATGTTGTGGGCCTTGGAACCGGTAAAGTACTGCAATGCGGCGCCAAAGCTTTCACCGGCCACCACCCGCAAATCCACCTGCAAACCATTTTTGAGACGAACACTGGAGCGGGTCGGCCCTTGGGAGAAAATTTCCTCTACCCGCTCATAATTCACAAACTTTTCCATCACCGGGGAATTCCCCTTCACCGTCACC
>JALSQY010000206.1 GCA_026985035.1 Methylothermaceae bacterium | reverse complement strand
TGGGATAGCCAATCCATAATGAATTATTGTAATCCCGTTTGGCATAATGGCGGTCTCTTGAGCCGTATAGATGGCTATATGGTAAAGACCTATTATGGAAATGTGGCTGATTATTTCCACAGGTCAAAAATGGTTTGTATGCCAGTAATTGCAGCAGGAAACGCCAAATATTCAGGTTGTTTGGCCCGGCGATCTGATGGGCGGTGGAGAGTGACACAACTGCAAAAAAGTGGCATGGTCAGTGTGCAGCCGGCGACTTTTACAGGAAATAAATTGACGATTCCTTTTATTGCAGGGTACGATTTGACCAAAATTGGTGGTGAGAATTATGTGCAAGCGACAGGTTTTTATCAAGCTGAGTTAAGGAGAGATCGTGATGGCTTGTTTACCTTGCTTTCTGTAAAGCCGCTTCCCCTTTAAATTAAACAGTTACGGGTATTTCCGGCTGTGCCGGGGATACCCTTTTTTAAAAGCATTGTGCCTGGTTTGGTAGCCAATAATTTCTTGGGCACAGGTGCTTGATCAATAGCTAACCAGGAGGTTGAAATGAAAAAATATGAATGGTTTCTTGCGGTTTCTCTCGGGGCTTCATTGGCTTCTCCGGCGTTTTCCGCCAACGAGGCCGTTTATGATCCGGATACCCTGAGTGTAGTCATTCCAAAGGTGATCGTCAGAGGCAACCCGGGTATTCAATATCGTGTGGAGTTAAAGCGTAAAAACCGGCAAAGTAACGAATTTGTCCTGGGGTTGGTCAGGGTTTCCCGTGAAGTGGATACCGAAGTTGACAAATACCTGACGATTGAAACAGGGCTCTACGGCCAGGCGGTTGCTGCTGAAGAGGGACGGAGGAAGCCATTGTCTGGTATGGAGGTATTGGTTTTTCGGAAAGATGGGATAACTGTTGTGGCCAGCACGGAAACCGATGATAATGGGTTTTATCAGCTGGGTTTTGACGAACAATTTGTACCACCACCAGGCGGCCCCTATCACATATGCTTCAGGGAGCCGGGAGGCCCGGAAACCTTGGCGGGGCCACGGATGGTGGGATCGCCAGGGCTGATTTGCTCTGAGGAATATTTCGTCGCATCATCAATGACTTCCAGATGTGATTATGACGACGGGCCGCGTGCGCGTGCGAGTGGGGAAGAACCGATGGTTTTTTGTGCAAACTACTGAGTGAAGAATCAGATATGACTTCGGTGGTGGACAATAAGAAAAACGCCTTGTAATCGTCAGTGATTTGGTATGGCTTTTGTCAGTAAATGAAGGTAAGTTTTTTATTCGGCTGGATTGCATGAATCATGCAATCCAGCCGAATGGTAATATTAAAAAGGAGGGATTAATGAAAAAGTACGTTTTATTGCTTGCTGCCGGATTGGGATCAATGGCTTATTTTCCAGTATTTGCAGAGAATGAAACCTTGTATGATCCCGCAACCCAAACGGTGACAATTCCCAATATCATCCTCAAGGGAAATCCTGGGGGTACCCGCTACCAGGCTGTATTGAAGCGTGATTCCGAAACAGGCACCAAGTTTACTTTGATTCAAGTTAAACAAGCCGACAAGATTGACAAAAGCGTGGAAAAGTATTTGACCATCCAAACTGGATTTTATGGTCAGGCGGTTAAAATGGGAGAGGGTGATGAAGACTATCTCGAGGGGATGGAGGTTCGTCTTTACCCCGCGGATAAGGAGTTAACCGATGAAAACCTTCTGTTCACCAGTTCAACTGACAAAAACGGATTTTATCAAATTGGAAACAACGCTATCAAAACAGGAGAAAGCTATCAAATTTGTTTCAAAAATACTTTCCCCAGGAATAGTGAAAATGGTGCGGAAAAGTTAGAATGCACCACCGCTTCAATAGGAGAAAATGCTGGATTCCGGTTGCAGCGCTGTGATTATGAAATCGATTTATTCGAACCAGTTCAGGAAGGAAGGATAGGTTGTAAAAATATCATGGTCGAACCGGGTTTTTAGGGTTAGTGAGGATACCTCAGGGTCAGAGTAAGATAGCGCTGAAGCCAAACATGACTTGTTAAACAGTTTGCTTCGTTGAAATCCAAAATTGGCCATCACTTGTGGCTGGGGGTTTTCCTTTGCCTTCACTGTTGGGCCGGCGGGCCATGGGCCCAGACACCCCCGGCCGCTGCCATTGCCTCAGCCCATCCCCTGGCCACCGAAGCCGGCTTTGAAGTCCTTCGCAAGGGCGGCAATGCTTTTGATGCGGCGGTAGCCGTGGCGGCTGCCCTGGCGGTGGTGGAACCTGCCGGTTCCGGCCTGGGGGGCGGAGGATTTTTTCTTTTGCATCGGGCCAGGGACAAGCGCGAAGTCATGCTGGACGCCCGGGAACGGGCGCCACTGGCCGCCCGCCGGGATATGTACCTGGATGCTTCCGGCAATGTGATTCCCCGTCTTTCCATCGATGGCCCCCTGGCGGCGGGCATTCCCGGGGTGCCGGCTGCCTTGGTGCATTTGGCCGGGCATTATGGCCGTCTGCCGCTGCGTGTCACCCTGGCGCCCGCCATCCGTCATGCCCGCCAGGGTTTTGTGGTCAGTTCCGGCTATTTGCGGCAAGTGCGGCAACGCTTGCCGGGGCTGCGGAAATTTCCGGAAAGCGCCCGGATTTTCCTGCAGGATGCTCAAGTGCCGGAGCCTGGCTTCCGTCTGGTGCAGAAAGATCTTGCCAAAACCCTGGAGGCCATTGCGGAGAAAGGCTGGGCCGGATTTTACCGGGGCCGGGTTGCGAAGCATTTGGTTCAGGCGGTACGGGAAGCAGGGGGGATTTGGCAGTCCCAGGATTTGGCCCGCTACCGGGTGATAGAACGCGAGCCTATCACCGGTTGGTATCGGGGTGCGCGTGTCACTTCAGCCTCCCCACCGTCGTCCGGCGGAATCGTATTGCTGGAAACCCTCAATAT
>JALSQY010000205.1 GCA_026985035.1 Methylothermaceae bacterium | reverse complement strand
CCTTGCATCCAGGTCTCACGGCTTGTTTCACCGCGCCTGTTCTTGAATCACAACTGAGAAACCGGGTCGTTCGCATGCAGCCACAATGGCAGATCGCCTTTACCAAAACGTTCAAGAACGAGGTTGCAAAAATCCCTCGGAAAACGAAACAACAACTGGACGCCAAACTCTCGCTCTTGAGAAAAGACCCTTACGATAGGTGTCTGGGCATCGTTCGGGTAAAACGCATGGTCGGCAGATACCGCGTGCGTCTCGGAGACTACCGTCTGATCTACCACATCAATCAGAACAACCGGCAAATCATCCTCACCAACCTTGGTCCAAGGTCTACAGTCTACGATGAAATAACCAAGCAAATCGAGCCCGTGGGCTTGCTTCAACCGCCTGACGCCAAAGCACGAAAAACCGCATCTCCGGCCGGGCGGGACGACTCCAAGCTCGCTTCTCACTCCCCCCATAAAGCGCTGCTGTATGAAAGCGTACCCCACGACACAAGCGCACCGGGGGCAGACCAAGAGCTGTGTGTTGAGCCCACCCCCCTGGAAAAAGACGATCTCGCACTGCTCCGAATACCGGAACAATTCTGGAATAGCATCCTTGCCGCGGAGGATTGGGACGCGCTTCAACGGCTCGATCTGCCCTCTCCGATCAAGGCATTGATCGAGGACTATGTCACCAATCCATCACAGACACATGTCGGTCGCCTGTATTCACTCGATCCTGAAGATTCCATCTCGTCCATCGCTAGCCGGCCCCTGGACGATTTTCTTCTTGCACTGGACCCACAGCAGCGTGAAGCCGCCGAACGACCGATCGATACGGGGCCGCTCTTGATCCAAGGCGGCCCGGGAACCGGAAAGTCCCTCATTGCCCTTTACCGGATGCGGCACCTTCTGAACACACGGGCCGTGGAATCCTTGTTCGATACGGAAAAACCCTTCTTTCGCTTTCTGAGCTATACCAATACCCTAGTCAACACAAGCAAGTCGATGTTCCAGTCCATTGCCCATGGAGGTCCACCCCATTTCAGGGTCAAGTTTTCCACCTTTGATAAAATGGTGAATCGTGGCCTGGAGTATTTTGGTGTTTCTCTAAAGGGGGTTTTATCGGAGAACGAACTGGAGGCTTTTCTGACCCATGACGTGCTCCAACCACTGAGGCATGGCACTAGGCACGAACGTAACGCGGCGGCGTATATCGAAGATCGTCTGGGCGTTTCCTTTCTGAGTGAAGAAATCACGGAGCTGATCGAGGCCAACGGCATCGAGACACGGGACGCCTATCTGGCCTTCCAGAGGCGGGGGCGCAAGACCGCCTTGCAAAGGAGTGGGAGAGACGCAGTCTGGACCGCATACCTGCGATTCCGAGAACAGTGCGAGGCACAACATTGGTACACCTGGGCGGGCAAGCGATTCCAGTTCTTCAAACTGCTTCAAAAAAATGCGGAGCGCTTTCCCAACGCCGGCTATCTGGCCGACTACCTGGTGGTGGATGAGGCCCAGGACATGAGCGTGGTGTCCTTGCGCACCTTGCCGCTGCTGGTGCGCGACCCCCGCAACATCATGCTCCTCGCCGATAGCGGCCAGTCCATCTACAACCGCGCGCCAAGCTGGAAGAACATCAGCAAGTCCCTGCGCTTTCACCGCGGCAACAGCATCATCCTGTCACGTTCCTACCGGATGACGAAGGAACTGGCGCAAGCACTCCATCCCCTTCGCAACGACACGGGGCCGGATCCCGACGATCCAACTCTCGACATCCAGGGGGTATTCACGGGAGGGAAGCCAACCTGGATGACCCTGCCGCGCGAACTCCACGGGGATGCCGTGGCGGACATCGCGCATCGCCTGATAGCCAAGGAGAAGGTCAATGGCGGACAAATCGCGATCATCCTGCGCCGGATTCATCCCAAAGAAGAAATACAGGACACTTTTATCCGTCCTTTGCAAGAAAGGGGGTTCAATACTTATCTCTTCAGGAAGGATGCCTCATTGAACATCCACGGTGATTCGATCCACGTCATCACCGCGCATTCGGCAAAGGGCCTGGAATTTCCTTTCGTGATCGTTCCCGAGGTATCCGACCGCATCTATCCGTTGCGAAAGGATGAGGCCGAACCACCCGCCCATGAAAACCACCAGGAGTGGATCGAAAATGAACAGCGCCTGCTCTACGTGGCGCTCTCCCGCGCCTCTTATGGGCTATGGATGATTGTCGACGAGGAGGAACCCAGCCGATTCCTGCAGCGGCTTCGTCCCGAAGATTGGGACATAGAGTAGTGCCGTGGAATTCGGAAGGTCTACTGTGCGGAAAATCCCGGCTCAGCCGCCGTCGTCCCAGGCGTTGAGGTATTCGGCCAGCACGTCGCCATGGCAGGCCGCCGGCTTGCAATGGCATCCCAGGCGCTTGCCTTGCAGGGCCCGCAGGCGCTGCTTGAAGCGCGCGCCGTCACGCAACAGATCACGCTCGAAGTCATAGCGAAACTTGCGAATCACCTCCTCCCGGTCCCCGTCTTGGCCAAGGGCGTAGGGATTGCCCCAGGGCGTTCCACGGCCGATGTAGACCACATCCGCCCTCTGCTCCCGGTCCACATTCACCACCCGCGTGATGGGCACGTGCACGCGCCGCAACGGAAGGCCCGCCCAGGCCGATGCGTCCACAGTGGCGAGCCATGCCGCATCCCCCACCAGCACCACATGCGTGGGCGATGCAGCCTGCGTCTCCAGCGAGAGCCCCCGTGCCTGGGCATAGCCGGCGATCACGCCCTGGGGGTCCTCCGGCGCCAGCACGCAAAGCCCAGGCAAGCGCTGCAACAAGCGATCCAAGCGCCGGGCCAGCTTGCCGGCGCAGGCGAATTCCGGCGCGCACCGGATCAACACCCGCGCACTCACTTCAGATGCTCCAAGCGCATCGGAATCCGCCAGCA
>JALSQY010000204.1 GCA_026985035.1 Methylothermaceae bacterium | reverse complement strand
GACGAATGCCAAAGCGGAATTTTTTATGTCCAAGGTGTTCTTGTTTCTCTCACAAAGTCACTCACTGTAAGTGATCGACTTTTGGCGGCACATCCATGTACCGCAGGAGCCGCTGACTTAATCAGAGGCTTTTTAGAGGCATGAAGCGGAAAAATTGTTAAGACCCCCAAATCCATTGCCACGGGAGGAGTTATGGAAACCGAAATGATCAGCCCATCCAATCCAATTGATTCGACTCAATTGTCGTCTGCCGAGTTGAGTGCCGAAGTCCAGGCCATGATCCCTGGAGAACTCAAAGTCATTCGCCGCAACGGCAAATTCACCGGTTTTGACGCCAATAAAATCCGCCTCGCCATCACCAAGGCTTTTCTCGCCGTGGAAGGGGGGCAGGCGGCGGCCAGCCGCCGGATTCACGACACAGTGGCGGAGTTGACCGAGCAAGTAGTTCGCGCATTGATGCGGCGCTTGCCCACTGGAGGCACGATTCATATCGAAGATATTCAGGATCAGGTGGAACTTGCCTTGATGCGCAGCAGCCATCACAAGGTGGCGCGGGCTTATGTGCTGTATCGGGAAGAGCGGGCGCGGCTGCGGGCGGACAAACACACTCAGGAATCTGAAGCCAGTGCGTCGGTGATTCAGGTCACCGATGCCGAAGGCCGCCGCAAGCCTCTCGACGAAATACGCATGCAACGGCTGGTGGAGGAAGCCTGCCAGGGTCTGGAAGATGTCGAGCCCGGTTGGATTCTGGCGGAAGCCAAGCGCAACCTCTATGACGGGATGCCGGAAGAAGAAGTGGCCGAAACCCTGATTATGGCGGCCCGGGTCAAAATCGAACAAGCGCCAGCCTATAGTCAGGTGGCGGCCCGGTTGCTGTTGGACAAAATCCGCAGCGAAGCGCTGGGCTTTTTAAGCGGTCATTTCGAAGCCGCCACCAGCGCGGAAATGGCCGGGCAATATCCCGCCTATTTCGAGCGTTACATCCGCCGGGGCATCGAATTGGAATTGCTCGATCCCGTGCTGGCCCAGTATGACTTGGAACAGTTGGGCCAAGCCATCGAGCCAGCCCGGGATTTTCAGTTTACCTATCTGGGCTTGCAGACTCTCTACGACCGCTACTTTATCCATCACAACAAGGTGCGTTTCGAGCTACCCCAGGCTTTTTTCATGCGGGTGGCGATGGGACTGGCGAAGAATGAAATCGACCGGGAAGCGCGGGCCATCGAGTTTTACCGCTTGCTTTCCAGCTTCGACTTCATGTGCTCCACGCCCACCCTGTTCAATTCCGGCACGCTCCGGCCGCAATTGTCATCTTGTTATCTGACCACCATTCCCGATGACCTGGAGGGGATTTTCAATGGCATCAAGGAAGACGCCATGCTGTCCAAATACGCTGGCGGGCTGGGTAATGACTGGACCCCGGTGCGGGCCATGGGGGCCTACATCAAGGGCACCAATGGCACTTCCCAGGGTGTTGTGCCGTTCATGAAGGTGGCCAACGATACCGCAGTGGCGGTCAACCAGGGTGGCAAGCGAAAGGGTGCTATCTGCGCTTACTTGGAAACCTGGCACCTGGATATCGAGGAATTTCTCGAGCTGCGCAAGAACACCGGCGAAGAACGCCGCCGCACCCATGATATGAATACCGCCAATTGGGTCCCCGACCTGTTCATGAAACGGGTGGCCGAGGAAGGCGAGTGGACTTTATTTTCTCCTGACGAAACCCCTGATCTCCATGATTTGTATGGGGAAGCGTTTGAAAAAGCCTACCTGGCCTACGAGGAAAAGGCCGAGCGGGGAGAAATCAAACATTTCAAGAAAATTCCAGCGGTGCAATTGTGGCGCAAGATGCTGACCATGCTGTTCGAGACCGGCCATCCCTGGATTACCTTCAAGGACCCTTGCAACCTGCGCTCGCCCCAACAGCATGTGGGGGTGGTGCACAGCTCCAATCTTTGCACCGAGATCACCCTCAATACTTCCGATGAGGAGATTGCGGTGTGTAATCTGGGTTCGGTGAATCTGGCCGCCCACGTGACCGAAAAGGGCCTGGATGAAGGCAAGCTGGCCAAGACCGTCACCACCGCCATGCGGATGCTGGATAACGTCATTGATATCAATTACTACAGTGTTCCCAAGGCGCGCCGTTCCAATCTTCGCCACCGGCCGGTGGGACTGGGGTTGATGGGTTTCCAGGATGCTCTCTACCGCCAGCGGATCCCCTATGCCAGCGAAGAAGCGGTTGCTTTTGCCGACCACAGCATGGAGATGCTGAGTTACTATGCAATTCGGGCTTCCACCCGTCTGGCCGAAGAACGGGGACGTTATGCATCTTATGAGGGTTCTTTGTGGAGCCAGGGGATTTTGCCTATCGATTCCATTGACCGATTGGCCCGCTCGCGGGGCGATTATCTGCAAATGGACCGTTCCGCGACTCTGGATTGGGACAGCCTCCGCGCCGAGGTTCAAACCAAAGGCATGCGCAATTCCAATTGTCTGGCGATCGCCCCTACTGCCACCATTTCCAATATTTGTGGCGTGTCCCAGTCCATCGAGCCCACTTTTCAGAATCTGTATGTCAAATCCAATCTGTCGGGGGAATTCACCGTGGTCAATCCCTTTTTGGTGGAGGATTTGAAAGCAAGCGGGCTTTGGGATGAGGTCATGATCAACGATATCAAATACTACGAGGGCAGCGTGCAAATGATCGACCGCATCCCCGACGATCTGAAGCAGCTTTACGCCACCGCCTTTGAAATCGATCCTCGCTGGCTGGTGGAAGCAGCTTCGAGGCGGCAGAAGTGGTTGGATCAAAGCCAGTCCTTGAATCTTTACATGCCCGAACCTTCCGGGAAAAAGCTGGATGCGTTATACAAACTCGCCTGGCTTCGGGGGCTGAAGACCACCTATTACTTGCGTTCCCTGGGAGCGACGCGGGTGGAGCGGCATACGCCGAGCGCGCCGCCGGCTTCCGGGGTCGAAGAACCAAAGGTGTGCTCGATTTTGGATCCTGATTGTGAGGCGTGTCAGTGAGGTGTTGGGAAACCGTGTATCGGCATCGTTACCAGAATCAAAAATAGGAGATAGAAATGTTGAATTGGGATGATCCCCTGGAAAAAATTACCCCCTCGGCCCCCGCCAAAGAACACTTTTCCGAAATGCCGGGCGTGGCGGTGGACCGCGAGGCTGAACCCGCGGTGGATAGCGTCAAGCGCCTGGTGGGCGGGTCGGATTTGACCGCCAATATCGCCCCCATCAAATATCAGTGGGCGTGGGACGCTTACATCAAGTCCCAGCGCAATTTCTGGTTGCCCACGGAAATTGGCATGGGGGAGGATTTGATGGCTCTCAAGCAATTAAATGACAACGAGCGCCATACCTTCTTCACCACCTTTGCTACCTTGACCACCGCTGACGCCTTGCATCAACGCAATCTGGCCCTGGCGGTGTATGAGCGCATCAGCGCGCCGGAAGTGGGGATGGCGATTATCGCCCAGATGCACCAGGAAACCATCCACTCCATGAGTTATCAGCATATCATCGAGTCTCTCAATTTCGATGAGGATGAGATTTATCTGCTGTATCAGCGCGTTCCCCAAATCCGCGCCAAATTCGAATACAGCAACCGGATGACCCGGGGATTGCAAGGCCAGACGGCGGATCTCAAGGAATACGTGCGCGGCTTGTTCTTTTATTACATGATTTTTGAAGGGGTGTGGTTCATGGCCAATTTCTGCCCCATCTTCTCCATGCAGCGGCGCCGGCTGATGGTCCGCACGGGAGAGCAATTGCAGTACATCGCCCGCGATGAATCCGGTCACGTAGGCTTTGGCCGCGCCTTGATTTGGGCATTGTGGCAAGAAGCGCCGGAAACCCGCATGGAAGAATCCCAGGCCCATGCCTTGATGCGCGAAGCGATGGCGCTGGAAGCCGATTACGCCCAGTACACGGTCAAACCCATGCTGGGCTACGATCTGGAACTGCACCAGCGCCATGCCCGTTATCTTGCCAACCGCCGCCTGCAGGACATGGGGTTTGCCCCGATATATCCAGAATCAGAAGTGGCATGCCTCCCCTGGTGGGAGGAGCAGATTGGCTTCCGCAAGGAAAAAAACTTCTTTGAAACACGGGTCACGGAATATCAAACCGGCGGGGCGTTGAGCTGGGATTGATGCTCTAGCCCGGATATTTAGATGGTGCAACCCTTTTGGGTTGTCTTTGTAAATGAATGGGGTCAGAGTCTGACCCCACTATTCACCCCTAAGTGCCGCACTCCACGCACCATTTGACCTTGCCGTTGGGATCCACGGTTTCCAGCCGGACTTTGAATCCCCATAGCCGGTAAACGTGCTTGAGGACTTCGTCCGAACTTTCCGCCAAGGGGCGGCGGTTGTGTTGATAATGCCGCAGCGTAAGTGAACGATCGCCCCGGGCATCCACCGAATACACCTGAATGTCCGGTTCCAGATTACCCAGGTTATAGTGTTCGGAAAGCTGGTGGCGGATTTCCTGATAGCCTTCATCATTGTGAATCGCGGTGATTTCCAGCTCTTCTTCCTCATCGTCGTCCAGGACACTGAATAATTTGAACTCGCGGATCACAGTGGGGGAAAGATACTGGGCGATGAAGCTGTCGTCCTTGAAGTTGCGCATGGTGAAATCCAAGGTTTCCAGCCAGGGGCTGCCGGCGATGTCGGGGAACCAACGCTTGTCTTCTTCGGTGGGATTCTGGCAGATTCTCTGGATATCCCGCATCATGGTGAATCCCAAGGCGTAGGGATTGATGCCGCTGTAAAATTTGCTGTCAAACGGGGGCTGATAGACAACGTTGGTGTGGGTTTCCAGAAATTCCAGCATGAAACCATCAGTAATCAGGCCCTCTTCATAGAGCTGATTCAAAATGGTGTAATGCCAGAAGGTGGCCCAGCCTTCGTTCATGACTTTGGTGTGGCGTTGGGGATAGAGATATTGGGCGATTTTACGCACGATACGGACGATTTCCCGCTGCCAGGGTTCCAGCAAGGGGGCGTTTTTTTCGATGAAATAGAGCAGGTTTTCTTCCGGTTCCGCGGGGTAACGCTCCGCGCTTTCGGAAGTTTTACTAAGTTTTTGCGGGACGGTTTTCAACCACAGTTCGTTGACTTGGGATTGCAGATATTCGGCTCTTTCCTTTTGCCGCAGTTGTTCTTCCTTGAGGGACAACGGCGGCGGCTTGCGGTAGCGGTCGACGCCATAATTCATCAGGGCGTGACAGGCATCCAGAATTTCCTCGACGGCTTCCTCGCCGTAGCGTTCTTCGCATTCGGAAATATAATTTTTGGCGAAGACCAGATAATCGACGATGGCGTCGGCGGAAGTCCAGGTTTTGAACAAATAGTTGTTTTTGAAAAACGAATTGTGGCCATAACAGGCGTGAGCGATGACCAGCGCCTGCATGAGCATGGTGTTTTCTTCCATTAAATAGGCGATGCAGGGATTGGAGTTGATGACCAACTCGTAAGCCAACCCCATCTGCCCCCGTTTGTAGTTCTTTTCGATGGACAGAAACTGCTTGCCGAAGGACCAGTGATGATAATAGACCGGCAGGCCGCAACTGGCGTAGGCATCCATCATTTGTTCGGAAGAGATGACTTCGATTTGATTGGGATACGTATCGAGGCCAAAATCTTCGGCGATGCGCGCGATTTCCGCATCGAACCGTTCCAGCAGAGGAAAGGTCCATTCGGAACTGGTGGTGATCGGTTTTTTCTCGCTCATCCTTTCAAGCTTTTTTCTTGAACAGTTCCCGGAAGACCGGGTAGATATCGGCGGGCTCGTCAATGGCCTGCATGGCGAAATTGGGCCAATGGCCAGCGACTTTTTCATACTCTTGCCATAGCCCCAATGGATAATCGTTGTCGATTTCTATATAAGCATAGTATTGCAAGTAGGGCATGATTTCTTCTTCCAGCAACCGGCTGCAGTTGCCGGAATCCTCGGGCCAATTGTCGCCGTCGGATGCCTGGGCGGCATAGATGTTCCAATCCTGACTGGGATAACGCTCCCGGATAATGTCGCGCATCATTTCCAGGGCGCTGGAGACTACCGTGCCGCCGGTTTCCCGGGAATAGAAGAACTCTTCTTCGTCCACTTCCTTGGCTACCGTGTGATGGCGGATGAACACTACATCGGTGCGTTCGTAGTTGCGGGACAAGAAAAGATAAAGCAAAAGGAAAAAGCGTTTGGCCAGGTTCTTTTTGTATTGGTCCATGGAGCCGGAGACATCCATGAGACAGAACATGACCGCCTGGGTGGTGGGCTTGGGTATCTTTATCCGGTTGCGGTAGCGCAAATCCAGGGTATCGATAAAGGGGACAGCGGCGATCTTGGCCTTGAGCAGGTCGATTTTCTTTTGTAAATCCCGGCGTGTTTCTTCATCGGCGCCGTCTTCTTCCAATTCCGCCAGTGTTTTTTCCAATTCCTTTAATTTGCGCCGGCTGGCCATGGTCAAGGCAATGCGGCGGGCCTGGGCTTCCTTCAGGGAGCGGACGATGTGAAGATTGGGCGGGATACCATCCTTGGCGAACCCTGCCGGTACGCTTTTATGGGTGACTTCCTTGGCCAGCTTGGTTTTGACCAGGTCGGGCAGTTCCAGATCTTCGAAGAAAAATTCGAGAAATTCGTCGCGGCTCAATTCAAAGACGAAGTCATCCATGCCTTCGCCCTGATTACTGGCCCGGCCGCCTTGGCCGGCACCACCGTCGGGACGGGGAATGCGGTCGCCGGTAATGAAATCCTTGTTGCCCGGGTGAATGATTTCCCGCCGTCCACCGGGACCGTGATGGAAGACAGGTTCCGACAGGTCCTTGGCGGGAATGGTGATTTTTTCGCTGCTTTCGGTATCGGTGACCGAACGCCCATCCACCGCGTCGGAAACCGCCTTGCGGATTTGTTTGCGGAACCGCTTCAAGAACCTTTGGCGGTTGACGGCGCTTTTGTGTTTGGGATTGAGGCGGCGGTCAATGATTTGCGACATAGTCAAGCCGCCTCCCCGGCGAAGATGGATTCAGCTGTTCGCGGAAGGTCAATGGGAATAAAGCAAGTTTCCGGATAGAGATAGTCTTCGCCGGATTCGTCCACAACCCGAAGGCAGTGGTGTTTTTCTGCTTCCGGGTCAGGTATAAGGCGATATACCTTGCGCTTCTCCAGGGAAGCCGGGTAATCGGAATTATCGATGCAAAGTACAAAGCGGAAGTGAGAGTCGGTCATGGTTCAGTCCAGAAAACGTTTGATTTTGTATTCTTTTCTGCCGATGCCGCTGGCTTCGTACCAATGAATTTCTGCCAACCGCACCCTGCCGTCGGCAAGGCGGACTTCGGCAACTCCCTTGCGTTTGCGCCAATTGCCGCGTCCGTAAGCCTTTTGTAATCGCGCCATTTCACGGATGCCACGGCCGCTGGCAAAGGTTTCGACCTGGGTGATATCGCCGAGGATTTCAATTCGCATCTCATCATGTGGACTTTCGGACTCTCAAATACCATTCGCTCAACAGCCGCACCTGTTTCGGGGTGTAGCCTTTCTCCACCATGCGGTTGACGAAATCCTCGTGCTTTTTCTTGTCTTCCGCGGAAGACTTGGCGTTGAAGGAAATCACCGGCAGCAGTTCTTCGGTATTGGCGAACATTTTCTTTTCGATGACTCTACGCAATTTTTCGTAGCTGGTCCAGGATGGATTGTTGCCTGCGTTCTTGGCCCGTGCCCGCAGCACGAAGTTGACCACTTCGTTGCGGAAATCCTTGGGGTTGCTGATGCCGGCCGGTTTTTCGATTTTCTCCAGTTCCTCGTTGAGCGCGCGGCGGTCGAACACTTCGCCGGTGTCGGGATCGCGGTATTCCTGATCCTGAATCCAGTAATCGGCGTAGGTGACGTAGCGGTCGAAGATATTCTGGCCGTATTCGGCGTAGGATTCCAGATAAGCGGTCTGGATTTCCTTGCCGATGAAGTCGATGTAGCGCGGCACCAGGTATTCCTTAATGAAACCGAGATAGCGTTCTTCGGTTTCGGGGGGATATTGTTCTTGGATGATCTGTTGCTCCAGCACATAAAGGAGATGAACCGGGTTGGCGGCGACTTCGGAATGGTCGAAGTTGAAGACCTTGGACAGAATCTTGAAGGCAAAACGGGTAGAGAGCCCTTGCATGCCTTCATCCACGCCGGCGAAATCCCGGTATTCTTGATAGGATTTGGCGCGGGGATCGGTGTCTTTGAGGTTTTCCCCGTCATAGACCCGCATCTTGGAATAGATGCTGGAATTTTCCGGTTCTTTCAGCCGGGACAGTACCGCGAATTGCGCCATCATTTGCAGGGTATGGGGAGCGCAGGGCGCTTCCTTCAAAGAGCTGTTGCGGAGCAGTTTTTCATAGATTTTGATTTCTTCCGAGACTCTCAGGCAGTAGGGGACTTTGACTACGTAGATACGGTCGAGAAAGGCTTCGTTGTTTTTGTTGTTTTTGAATTGTTGCCATTCCGATTCGTTGGAGTGGGCGAGAATGATGCCTTCGAACGGAATGGCCGGCAGTCCCTCGGTGCCTTTGTAGTTGCCTTCCTGGGTGGCGGTCAGGAGGGGGTGCAGGACCTTGATGGGGGCCTTGAACATCTCCACAAATTCCATGATGCCGCGGTTGCCCAGGCACAAACCACCGGAATAACTGTAAGCATCGGGATCGTCCTGGGCATAGGTTTCCAGCTTGCGGATATCCACTTTGCCAACCAGGGAGGATATGTCCTGGTTGTTTTCGTCGCCCGGTTCAGTTTTGGAAATGGCTCTTTGATCGAGGATCGAGGGCCGGACCTTGACGACTTTGAACTGGGTGATGTCCCCGTTGAATTCATGCAACCGCTTGGAAGCCCAGGGGGAAATGATGGTATTCAGGTAACGGCGCGGAATACCGTATTCGTCTTCCAGAATCGCGCCATCTTCTTCCGGAGAGAATAGCCCCAGCGGGTTTTCATGGATGGGAGAGCCCTTGATGGCGTAAAAAGGCACTTTTTCCATCAGGCTTTTGAGTTTTTCCGCCAGGGAGGATTTTCCGCCCCCCACAGGCCCTAACAGATACAAAATTTGTTTGGCTTCTTCCAGGCCCTGGGCCGCATGGCGGAAGTAGGCCACGATTTGCTCGATGGTATCCTCCATGCCATAGAAATCGGCAAAGGCCGGATAACGTTTGATGACCTTGTTGGCGAAGATGCGGCTCAGGCGGGGGTCGAGCCGGGTGTCCACCAATTCGGGTTCGCCGATGGCAAGCAACATGCGCTCTGCCGGTGTGGCGTAGGCGGATGGGTCGTCACGGCAAATTTCCAGGTATTCTTGGAGGGTATATTCCTCCTCTTGACTTGTTTCATATCGGGAACGGTAATGGTCGAAGATCCCCATGGATGCCTCCTCAACGTTGACAGCAATATTCAGCGGATTAGCGGAGATTTTTATCTTCGCCTGTTAATAAAGATAGTAACGCAAATCTCGCGCCAGAAAAGAATAGAATGAGTAAAGAGCAGCGTACGCTCTACTGTGACGCTTGAGAAGCGCGATGGTTCCAGGAAAAATTGTCAAAAAAACAGACATTTTTCAGTAATTTTTTACCTGTAGTGACAATATTATGGCGCATTTTTTACCACCGGCCATTCATATCGGTACTTCCGGTTGGCATTACCGGCACTGGCGGGGGCGTTATTATCCCCAAACGCTTCTGGCCAAAAAATGGCTGGCATTCTATGCCCGGGATTTCCACTGCGTCGAAGTCAACAACAGCTTTTACCGTCTTCCTTCATCTAAAACCATAACTCAGTGGACCGAGCTGACCCCCGCAGGATTTGTTTTTGCGGTCAAAGCCAGCCGGCTCATGACCCATATGAAGAAACTCAAGGACTGTCAGGAACCTTTACAGCAATTTTTGCAGGCAGTCACTGGCTTTGGAGATAAACTGGGGCCGATATTGTTTCAACTGCCGCCCCGCTGGCATCTGAATCTGGAGCGGCTGCGGGATTTCCTGCAAATCTTGCCAAAAGAGCGCCGATACGCTTTCGAATTTCGTGATCCCAGTTGGCATTGCCCGCCGGTTTATGAGCTGCTTCAGGCATTTGATATTGGATTTTGCCAGTTCGATCTTGCTGGCTGGCAGTCCCCGGAAGTGGTGACTTCGCAACTGGTTTACCTCCGCCTCCACGGGCCTGGGGCGGCTTACAGCGGCTGTTACGAGGAAGCCAATTTGCGGCAGTGGTCAGACAAAATAAAACAATGGGCGGACGAGGGCAGGGAGGTGTTTGTTTTTTTTGACAACGATCAAAACGCCTATGCGGTACAAAATGCCCGGCAATTGCAGGCGATGATCAGCGAAGCCGAGTTAGAACCGGCGGGCTTTGATGGTTGAGGCTGTTGCCGTTGCTGGACCAGGAGTTGTCGGTGGTATTCTATGATCTGACCACGATTCGGATCCAGGGGGAAGGTGAGGTAGAGGATGATCTGAGGCAATATGGTCACAGCAAGGACCTGAAAGGCCCTGCCCGTCAGTGTGTGCTGGGATTGATCCAGACCGCCGACGGCTTGCCTTTGGACTTTTAGTTGTTCGAGGGCAATGTGGCCGAGGTTAAGACCTTGTTGCCGATGCTTGAACGGTGTCGGCACTGTATGCCATTACGCGGGTGATCGTGGTGGCCGACCGGGGATTACTCAGCTGGGGGGTAATTTGGCCGAGGTGGAAAAGCTGACCTTAGGGGGCGGACGCAAGCTGGAATACATTCTGGCGGTACCGGCCAGCCGATACAAGGATTTCGGTCAGTTGATCGATATCATGGACTTTGCCGAGCAGAGCGAAAGCGTCCGTGAAAGCACTTGGGAAGGCTGCCGCTTGGTGGTAGTCCATAATCCTGAGATGGCGAAGACTCAAACCGATCGCCGCAGGCAGAAACTCGATGAACTGGTCCAACTGGGAGACCGTCTGGCCCAAAAGCTCGATACCCAGGAGGAAGGCCAAAGCGAACGGGGCCGAAGGGCCAGTGACCGGGGAGCCTGCAGCCGCTTCAGCCGGGCCGTTCACGAGGCGCATTTCAATCGTTTCATCCAGGCGCAGCTCGACAGTGACCGGTTCACCTTCAACGTCAACGAAAGCGCACTCGCCCAGCCAGCAAGCCTGGATGGAAAATTGGTCCTGATCACCAATGTCTCCGATTGCCCGGCCGAAGACATCGTTGCCCGCTACAAGGCCCTGGCCGATATCGAACGGGGCTTCAAGGTGCTCAAGCAGGACATCGCGATCGCATCCGTCTTCCATTAGACCGGATTCGAGCCCACGCTGTGATCTGTTTTCTGGCACTGGTAATTCATCGGATCATGCGGATGTGCCTCGAGCAGCACAACCGCGCCTACAGTGTCGAAAGTGCCCACGAGAAACTCCAGGCCATCCAGCTTCACCAGGTGCAGATCGGCTACCGGACCTACCGAGGGCTGACCCAAATGGACGCAGATCAACTCGACTTATTCAAGGTCCTGCAGGTGAAAAAACCCGAGATTGGTGCCTTGTAGTGCAATTTTTTGAAATCGTGGTCAACAATATCAAATACTTATGACCGTAACTGTCGAAATTGGGGATTTTTGTGTCATGGCGCTTTCCATTTGTGACAATAGCTGATGGCTATGCTATACTGGGTAGAAAAAGATATGCCAACGCTATGCTCTTCGGAGTATCCTCAAACCGGTGGGTTGCTTTTTTACGCAAAAGACTTGAACTGCGCTGGTATCAGTGCTATAGTATCGATTAACACGCCCGCCATGCCTCTCACGGAAGCACACTTTGGCGGGTTTTTTGTGTCCGGAGCAGGGCAATGACTGCCTTCAACAAGCCCGCCAAAACCCTGGATGAGCATATCGCCCTGTTGAAAGCGCGTGGGCTGTGCATTCCGGATGAAGATAGAGCCAGGCATTATCTGTCCAATATTAGTTACTATCGGTTTTCCGCCTACACTCGGCCTTTCTACATTCCAAATGAGACGGATCACCGGTTCCTTCCCGAAACCACATTCGACGATATTCTGACGCTCTACATATTCGACCGAGAACTCCGGCTGTTACTGCTCGACGCCATTGAACGCATCGAGGTATCGTTACGGGCGCAAATGACTAACCTGCTCGCGGAACGATACGGACCGCACGGTTACCTTGACGTTACAGTTTTTAGCGATGACTTCGATCATCAACGCCTACTCCAGACTCTGTCTCGAGAGTGCAGTGGCCGAGAAGTAGAGGTCTTTATAAACCACTACCGGAAGAAGTATCTAAATGCGCCGGAACACCCGCCCGTCTGGATGAGCATGGAATTGCTAACCTTCTCTACCGTATCCATTCTGTTTGCCAAAATCAGAGAGAAGTCAGACCGAAGGCAAATTGAAAACTTTTATGGGTGGCCATTTCCTGTGTTGCGTTCCTGGTTTCGTTCGCTTTCCGACCTGCGCAACAAGTGCGCTCATCACATGCGGATATGGAACCGGGGATTTGGCGTCAGCGCCTTGCTGCCCAGGGAAAAAAACCGTCCGGTGGATTGGCCTGAAATCGATCATGCCATTCCGGTGTGTTCGGACCTACACCCTAACCAGACTATCGATGCGCAGAAGCGTTTGTACATGCACCTGGTGGTCATCGATTGCCTGATACGCGTGGTCTGTCCAGAGAGCCGATGGAAAGCGCGATTGCTGGAGTTGATAGATCGGTATCCATCTGTGTCACGGGTACACATGGGGTTCCCAACCGACTGGCAAGCAGAACCATTTTGGCAACAAGAACAGTAAGGTGTAATGGATGATGAAGTACAAGACTTAAAAAAACAACCGTTGAAATGATGTTCTCCTCCGGACCCATTATACCCATACACGCCAACTTAAGCCCTAACTGATTGATTATTCATGCATTACTCAATCCCAGCTCACGGCAGCGTTCCAGCAAGTCGATCACGGGCTCCAGCAGCGTTTGCAAGGCGCGCTTTCGTGGTCTTTCCATCATCACTTTCCGGCATTGTTCATAGCGTTGAGCCTGCCATTATAGTGGTCCACAAAAACTGGACCACTGGATAAGTTAAGATCTCCGGGCATATGCAAGAAGGAGATAACGATATGAGCGATACCAGAAAGCGACGCCGTCATTCCCCCGAATTCAAGGCCAAGGTTGCCTTGGAGGCCGCCAAAGGCGAGAAGACTTTGAGCCAACTGGCCAGTGAATTTGGGGTGGCTCCGGTGCAGATCAGTCAGTGGAAGCGCCAGTTGCTGGAAGGGGCCACGGATCTGTTCGGGCGTAAACGCCGGGAAGTGGATCCGGATGCCTTGACAGCGCCGCTCTATCAGGAGATCGGTCGGCTCAAGATGGAGCTGGACTGGTTGAAAAAAAAAGCTGGCCCTGTCAGTTGAGGAGAAGCGGCAATGTTTGGAACCGGGTCACCCCGAACTGAGCCTCCGGCGCCAGTGTGCGCGTTTG
>JALSQY010000203.1 GCA_026985035.1 Methylothermaceae bacterium | reverse complement strand
CCCTGAAATACTTTTGGATGTGGCCCACAATCCCCAGGCTGCTGGTTTGCTGTCCGACCATTTACGGCAAAACTTTCCAGGCCGGAAGATTTTCGTGTTGTTCACTGTGATGGATGATAAAGATATCAAAGGCATAATTTCCAAGATGCGAGACATCACCCATGGTTGGGTGCTCGTGCCTCTGGACAACGCCAGGACAGCTTCGGAACCACGGCTTCTGGAAGCTTTTTCCTCATTGGATATGCCGTTGCCGATTGCCGGATGCAGGGATATTGAGGATGCCTGGAACAAAATTCGAAGCCAGGCGGGACCTGATGATCTGATTGTAATTTTTGGTTCATTCTTTTTGATTTCAGCCTTTTTGTCTGGTCCTGGGAAGCCATGGAACAACAATTGAAACAACGCATCGTAGGCGCCATTGTGTTGGTGCTGTTGGCGGTGATTTTTTTACCCATGTTGTTTGAAGATGCGCTGCAACATGATCGGATTTTCGAAACCAAGGCCCCGCCTTTTCCAAAGCGGGAGTTTGAAGCCCGGCTGCGGCAAATGCAAGAAGCAACGCTGGCCGCTGGTAAGCGTGCGATGGCCCAGGTATCTCCCGAGCCAAGTGTGCCTATCCCCTCGGCGTGGGTAGTGCAAGTAGGAAGTTTTTCATTAGCCGGCAATGCCAAGCAAATGGTAAAGCAGTTACGCCAGGCTGGTTTTCCTGCTTTTATTGATGATGCCCAGGGGGCTTCGAAAAAGAATCTTTTCCGTGTCTTGATTGGTCCTGCGCTGAAAAAAGGCAAAGCCAAGCAATGGAAGGCAGAGTTACAGGACAAGTTGGGATTATCGGGTTTTGTTATTGCTCATCCAGTGGGCGGCGAAAAATCCAATTTTTAAGTGCGTCGTCACATTGTCTTCATTGAAGTCATCTATGCTTAATAAAGGAATAGTCCACTCAGGATAGAGGCTTATTGTTTCCTTTAAGGAATCAAACTGTAATAGAACTATTTCTGATTTTTTTATCTATAATAATCGACAGTTCTATCTATAAACTTAAACGAGGTGACTTGATGAAGAAAGTAGTACTATTGATTGCATTGGCCTTAGGTATGGCAAATGGATTTGCCGACGACGCTAAGCAAGTTTCAGAAAAAATGGCCAAGGATGCCATTGCTCAGTGGAATGCTGTTTTGCATTCGGGAAATATTGACGCATTGATGCACCTGTATGCGAATAATGCCGTGGTGCTGTTGCCAAACGGAAAAGCGGCCAAGGACAAGCAGGCCATTCGCCGCTTTTGGAAGCAATTGCTTGATTCCAATCCCAGCCACTTCAAGCTGGATCTGGCCGACGTCATTTATGCCAAGGATGATACCGTTGTTTCGTCAGTACGCTGGATGAACAAGGAAGACGGCCTGGAGTATTCCTACGATGGCGTGATCTACAATGTATTCAAACGCCAGGCAGACGGGAGCTGGAAAGCTCAGGCACAACGCTGGAACTAATTGGCCTGATATAAAATTAAAGTCGAGTTGACCGTTCAGAAAGGCCCCGGTTAAAAAACCGGGAATCCTTTCCTGGCGGTTTTTTTATGCCTGATGGAAAGTGGAATCAGGCAGATTTGGCTTGTCCGTAGTGACTGGCGACATAGTTTTCCACAATGGCTTGGAATTCTTCCGCAATACGGTCTCCCTTCAGCGTGACTGTCTTTTGCCCATCCTCATAGACGGGTGCTACCGGACGTTCTCCGGTGCCGGGAAGGCTGATGCCAATGTTGGCGTTTTTGCTTTCTCCAGGGCCATTGACGACGCAACCCATCACAGCCACGTGCATTTCTTCCACCCCCGGATAGGATTCACGCCACTGGGGCATTTTTTCCCTTAAAAAATCTTGGATTTGCTGGGCCAGGCGTTGGAAATAATCGCTGGTGGTTCTGCCACATCCCGGGCAGGAGATGACCATCGGGGTAAATGAACGAATGCCCATGGTTTGCAGGATTTCTTGGGCCACGACGACTTCCTTGGTTCTTGAAGCGCCAGGTTCCGGGGTCAAGGAAATGCGTATGGTATCGCCAATGCCTTGTTGCAATAGCACAGCCAGTGCGGCAGTCGAGGCGACGATTCCCTTGGTGCCAATGCCGGCTTCCGTCAGGCCGAGATGCAGGGCATAGTTACAACGTTTGGCCAATGCTTGGTAAACTGCGATCAACTCCTGTACCCCACTCATTTTGCAAGAGATGACGATTTTGTCAGCAGCCAATCCCAACTCTTGTGCTTTGGCGGCACTTTCCAGTGCCGAGGTGATCACAGCTTCGCGCATGACTTCATCGAGATCTTTGGGGTTGGGAAGCCGCGCATTCTCATCGAGCAGTCTTGCCAAAACCGCTTGGTCAAGACTTCCCCAATTGACGCCGATACGCACAGGTTTGTTGTAACGGCAAGCCATTTCGATCATTTGCGCGAATTGAGGGTCCCGTTTGGAGCCCCGTCCAACATTGCCGGGATTGATCCGGTATTTCGACAACGCTTCGGCGCAAGCGGGATACTTGGCCAACAGCTTATGGCCATTGAAATGGAAATCCCCCACCAATGGCACCTTGCATCCCTGCTGGTGCAATTTTTCCCGTATTTCCGGAATTGCCTTCGCGGCTTCTTCGGTATTGACGGTCAGACGCACAAGCTCCGAACCTGAGCGGGCCAGGGCCAGCACTTGTTTTACCGAGCCTTGGATATCTTCGGTGGCGGTATTGGTCATCGATTGCACCACCACGGGAGCGCCACCGCCGATTTGAATGTGACCGACTTTGACGCCCAGGGTGGATTTTCTGCGAAGGGGGGATGTACTCATGATGGCAATGCTGAATTTAGGTTAGCTGCTAGTATTAATGTCATAGATGTTTGGACTTGTTTCGAAAGCACCTAATTATAAATTGAAATCTCATCGTTGTGCGGATTCATTATTTCTCTGATATTCATCTGGAATTCGGTGAACTGAAATTACCTTTGGTCGAAGCCGATATGATTGTGGCGGCCGGTGATATCGGTGTCGGTTTACAAGGGCTCAAGTGGTTGCAAGAGCAGCCTTTGCCGGTGATTTATGTGGCCGGTAATCATGAATTCTACGGCCATGACCATGGCCGGATGTTGCTTGAGCTCGAGCTGGCGTCTGAAGGTGGTCATGTACATTTCCTGGAAAATCGGAGTGTAGTTCTCGGAGATATTCGTTTTCTTGGCTGTACTTTATGGACCAACTTGGGGGATGGTGAGGCGGATACGGAAGAACTGCTGGATTCGGTCAATGATTTTCACAAAATCCGCTATCAGGGCGGGGTGTACCGGATAGATCAATACCGGTGGTTGAATTGGCAGTCGCGTCAATGGCTGGAACAAATGCTGGCCAAGCCTTTTTCGGGGAAAACCGTAGTGGTGACGCATCATGCTCCCACTTTTTGGAGCTGGGGTAGATCGCCTTCGGCGCTTAATCGCTACGCTTACTGTAATGATCTACGAGAGCTAATGTACCAGTATGACATTGCTGCCTGGTTTCACGGCCATACCCATTCGGTCTGGGAATATCGTTGTGCGGATACCCACGTGTTATGCAACCCCCGTGGCTATCACGGCAGGAAACCGGTCGAGGCTTTCAAGGCAGATAAAGTTTTTGAGATCTAGGGACTGTCTGAACAAGCCAAGGATGACTTGTTCATAGGTTCCCTAGGTCTTATTGCTTTCCCTTTTCTCGTTGCGTGCTACTTTTTAATTAGAGAAACGCAAATTTAGGAGGATTAATCTTGGACATCGCAACCTTGGTCGGATTTTTGGGCGGTATGGGGATTATCGTAGCCGCCATCATGATGGGTGGCGATTTTGGATTGTTCGTCAATGTTCCCTCTATTTTGATAGTGTTCGGGGGTACCTTCATGGTGACTTTGATGAAAATTCCGTTGTCTGATTTTTTCCGGTCCTTTGGCGTTGCTTTGAAGGCTTTTTTCAACAAGCTGGAAGATCCCTCCAAGTTGATCGAAGAATCGGTCCGTTTGGCGGACGTCGCCCGTAAAAACGGATTATTGGCGTTGGAAAACGAAACGGTGGAAAACGAATTTCTGCAAAGGGGGATTACCCTATGTGTGGATGGCCATGACCCTGCCTTAATCCGGAAAATGCTGAGTCAGGACATCAATATGGCCATCAAACGCCACGAAGTCGGTCAAACCATGTGGAGTTCGGTGGGAGACATGGCACCCGCAATGGGTATGATCGGCACGTTGGTGGGTTTGGTGCAAATGCTCGCCAACATGTCCGATCCCGCCAGTATTGGTCCGGCCATGGCAGTTGCATTGCTCACGACCCTCTATGGCGCCGTGATTGCCAATGCCTTTGCCATTCCTCTCGCGGATAAATTGGCGTTGGTCAGTGAATATGAAAGAGATACTAAATCACTGATTCTCGAAACCATCAACGGTATACAAGAAGGGATGAACCCCAAAGTCCTGGAGGCGTTGCTCAATACTTACTTGCCCGAGAAGAAGCGAACCACGGGTGAGGGAGATTAGTGCGAGTCCATGCCACAACCCAAAAGCAGCCAGTAACGAGGGTGCCTGATGTCAGATGAAGCCGATTGCCCCAAATGTAAGGCTGGCGCCCCCGCGTGGGTGATGACCTTTGCCGATCTTATGTCGTTATTGATGTGTTTCTTCGTGCTGTTATTGTCATTCGCTACCATGGACGTGGTGCGCTTCCGGCAGATGGCGGCATCGCTGAAAAACGCTTTTGGCGTACAAAAAGAAATCGTGGCCTATGAAGTGGTCAAGGGGACTAGCGTGATCGCTCAGCACTTTAGCCCCGCCACAACCGAGCCAACGCCTTTGGAGGAAATCCGCCAGACCACAACCGAGGATTTGCCGAATCTCGAAATCCCGGAAGCCACCAAGGGTGACGGTAAAATGAGCCGGGAGGAAATGGCGGCAAAACTTGCCCAAGAACAGCAAAAGAAACTAGAAGCGGAAGCCCGGAAAATCCGTGAATCCCTAACCGAGGAAATCCGGGCCGGGAAAATCAGCGTCGAAACCGAACAAGGCAAGATCATTATTCGGATTCATGAAAAGGGATCATTTCCTTCCGGCAGTGCGGTGCTCAATGCCGGCTTTAGTCCTTCCATGAAAAAAATCATCAAAGCGGTAAAAAATAGCCGGGGAAAAGTGCTGGTCGCGGGCCATACTGACAATATTCCCATTGCCACTGAATGGTACCGGTCCAACTGGGAATTATCCTCGGCGCGGGCGGTAACCGTCGCCCATGAACTACTGCGAGGCGGAGTGGATCCAAAACGGATGATGGTGGTCGGCTACGCGGATACCCGCCCCATAGCGCCTAATATAAACGCCAAAAACCGCGCCCTTAACCGCCGGGTGGAAATTATTCTAGTGCAGGACTCATACGATCCAACCCAGCCTGACTTGACCATGGAGTAACATTGAATGACCGAGATTTCCCCTAATTCCGCTAACGAGCGCCGCCGTTATTTCAGAGTCGAAGATGAAATCGTATTGGCCTATCGTCCAATGGCTAGTGACGAAGTTCAAGAATCTGAAGATGCCAGGCGGCGGCTTGCCGATACCTTCTCCCTTACCGCCAATTTGGATTATCTTTCTCAGCAGTCCAAAACACAGCTGCACCGGATTCAGCGGAGCAACCCGGATGTTGCCGATTACCTTGAGACTTTGGAAAAAAAGATCGATCTCGTTGCCCGGGCCTTGGTGATGAGTCATTCCGAATTTGTGGATCAACCGACTTGCCATGTCAATTTGAGCGCTACCGGGATTGCCTTTGATGCCCGGGAGGCCCTAAAAGAAGGAGAGACACTTGAGCTGAAATTGGTTGTGCCACCCTCCCTTGCGGGCATTGTCGTCTACGGCAAAGTGGTGTATTGCCAGGAAAAAGGCGGTGGAGGTTTTCGGGTTGGGGTGGACTTTACCGGGATTCAGGAGAGTGATCAGGAGTTTTTGATTCGGCATGTGGTCAAGCGGCAAATGGCTGAATTGCGGGAGCAGAAACAAAACGCCGACTAATCCTGCCTTGTTATAATGATTTTATCCTGGTCCGTTGGGATAGACTGATTTTGCGTGCTTTTTCGGAAACGACCACCCAATTATTACTGCAACTGTCCGATGGCAAGTTCCATTCTGGCCAGCAATTGGCGCAAGATCTTGGAATTAGCCGTACCGCGGTATGGAAGCACATTCAAAAACTGGATTCATTGGGGGTGGAGGTTACCGCTGTAAGCGGCAGGGGGTACCGTTTGGCGGCGCCACTGGAATTACTCGATAAATCAAAAATTCAGTCCTATCTTCAAGCAAACTATCCCGGTATCCAGATACCCATGGAAATACTTTCCAGCATCACCTCCACCAATGCTTATTTATTGGGCGCCCTGGATAAACCCACGGGCAGTGTCTGTCTGGCGGAAATGCAGACGGCTGGCAAGGGGAGGCTGGGGCGCCGCTGGGTTTCTCCCTATGGCGCGAATGTCTATCTGTCCATGCTATGGCGATTTGCCAATATAGAACGTGTTGGTGGTCTTAGTCTGGCGGTTGGCGTTGCCGTGGTACGTGCATTGAGAAAGGTAGGCTTTCCGCCGCTGCACTTGAAATGGCCCAATGATATTTTATGGCAAGCCCGGAAACTGGGCGGTATTTTGGTGGAGGCTTCGGTAGAAAGTCAGGGGCAATGTACGGTCGTAGTAGGGATTGGATTGAATTTATATCTCAATAAAGGGGCATCTTCTGAAATCGACCAGCCCTGGGTGGATGCTAAAACTCTCCTGTGCGGCGCTGTTCCTTCGAGAAACCGGATCGTTGCGGAATTGATTGGCCAGATGACAAAGCTGTTGAGTGACTATGAATCGCAGGGACTTTCTACCTGGCTAGAGGAATGGCGGCGATGGAATTGCATTCTCGGAGAGAAGGTAATTGTGATTCAAGGCGACCAACAGTTTGAGGCTGTCGCCGAGGATATAGCCGATAATGGGCAATTACAGCTGAAATTACCAAATGGCAACCGGTACATGCTGACGGCAGGGGATGTCAAATTGCGTCTGCAAGGTTAGACCATGGAATTGTTTGTCGATTGCGGTAATAGCCGGCTTAAATGGGTGCAATGGCAAGATGGTTGTTTGCGGGAACAGTCGTCGTTGCCACTCGCGAAAGATTTCTCGATAGCGGACTTGAAGCAACATTGGCTAGGCATGAACAGGCCCAGGCGGGTTTTGATGGCGAATGTGGCAGGAAAGGTAATTGTCAGCCAAATTTCCAATTGGTGTGAACAGAACTGGGGGATGCTACCGGAGATTTTACGGACCAAAGCAAGGGGGTATGGCGTAGTCAACGGCTATCGGAAACCTGAAACCCTGGGCGTGGATCGTTGGCTTACTTTAATTGCCACCCGCTATCATTATCCTTTGCCGGCGTGTATTGTCGATTGCGGTACAGCCTTGACTTTAGACGTGCTAGAATCCAACGGGCGTCATCGCGGCGGCGTGATTTGCCCGGGGCTGAACCTAATGGGGCAAGCATTGTTGGAAAGGGCACCAGGAATCCAGGCCACAATGGCAGAGCAATGCCTGAATGAAATATTGGCGGATAATACCGCGGTGGCACTACAAATCGGTGCTTTGCAAGCCCTTGCCGGGTTTTTAGAAAGAATGCATGAGCAATTACCGAAGCTGCATTGGATTATTACTGGGGGAGATGCGGCTAAAATTAAGCAAGAACTGAATTTCCCCGTCCAATGGGTGCCAGACCTCCTTTGGAAAGGGATGATTATTGTAAGTCAGAACAATGAATTTAACCAATAAAGTCTTTTTGATTCTCCTGATCCTGAACAGCGTTGTATTTCTGCGCGAGCTTTTTGTGAGTTCGCCTAAATCTGTCCGGGTCGTGGAAGAGGCAGGCCGGCCGGTGGAACGGTTGGTATTGATTGGCGAGTTGCGGGAAACTCCCGCCACCACTAAGGTGGAAAAAAAGAAGTCGGCAAAAAAAAAAGCTTCCGCTAGCCCTGAACAAGTAGCAAAACCCCCGCAAAAAGCCAAAAAGCAATCAGAGAGTAAGCACACTGCCCGCAAAAAGGCAAAATCTCCTGCAGGGGATTGCTATCGGGTCGGTCCCTTCCAGGGCTTGGTTACCGCTCATCGGGTTGGCGAACAATTAAAAAGCACTGGTCTCAATGCCAATATTCAAACCAAAAGCGTGATTGAGACTAAAGGTTATTGGCTGATGTACCCGCCCAAAGATTCTATCGAATCGGCCCGGCTCGCTTTGGCTGAGTTGCGGGATAAAGGCTTGCGTGATTTATGGTTATTTGAAACCGGCCCGTGGAAAGGCGCCATTTCATTAGGGGTCTATGAGACGAGAAAACGGGCGGAGGCCGCTGCCAGGCGGTTTCGGCAAAAAGGGATCGAGGTGAAGGTGATGCCGATGAAGCGATATCGGATCTTACATTGGGTGCATGTGGATAGAAGCATCCCCATTCGCCTTGAGAAAGAGCTGACACAGAAATTTCCCGGTCTCAAAATTATTCCTCAAAGTTGCCGGCTCCAATCGCATCAATGAACAGAGATTTCCCCGTGTTGCGTTGTGTCCGAGCCTGAATTGGTTACGCGACAATAGCGAAATGTCACCAGCATGAAAAACTGAACGCCAAAAATCAAATTGGCAAGCAGTAAATGGATAGGCTGTATAAAGGGAGGAATGCCCAAACGTTCCAAACTTATCCCCGCCCCCACAGCCAAAACAATCAGAATCCCCAATACGATGCTTAGGTGGAATAACAGGTGATTTTCTGGCAGAGTCTTGAGAAATTGCCAGATCGTCCAGAAGTTTGCGGTTAACAGGATAAAGGCAAAAGCCCGGTGAATATAAAATACCCGAGGTAATTCCTCTCGCCAAAGATAGCGGTTCTGGTATTCATGGGTCTTGGCAATCGTATCCACAGCTTCCCTGACTTGGGCGCCCAAAATGATTTGTATCAATGTCAGGCCCAGGATCATCCATAAACCCATATACACAGTCCGGTTCAGGGCATGGGAATTGAGTTTTTCAAAAAGGTTCCGTTGCGACCGGGCTACGGCGTAAATCAACAGAGCAACAATGGTCAGCGCCAGTAGCATGTGGGCGGTAATCATCACGGGATGCAAGTTGGAGCTCACTACCACTGCCCCCAGCCATCCTTGGAAGACCACCAGTAAAAGGGCGGTCAAGCTGACATAAAATACCCCTTTATCAGCGCTTTTCAAAAACGGGAAAGCCAAAATAGTGGTGAGAATCATCAAGATGCCAATGGTAACGCCCGCCAAGCGATTTAAATATTCCGTCCAGGTTTTAATGGGGTTGAAGTCAGTGTTGGCATAACCGAGTTTGGCATAGAGTTCATGATAATTATTGGGAAGCTGAGATTCCTGGGTTGGAGGAATCCATTGACCGAAACAAGTGGGCCAGTCCGGGCACCCCATGCCCGCTCCCGATGATCTGACGATGGCGCCAATTAAAATCAGTAAATAAACGGCGGTGATGGTGGTAATACCGATGATGCGGAAGCGTCTGAGCGCTTTTTGGTCCATAATTTCCAAGAAGTAAGTAAGCGTATGCTTAACTATACCGGCTGATTTCTCTGGTAACAACTCCTAACCGCTGAACCGATAATGCAGCGCCACACGAGTGGTACTGCACTATCGGTTGCTTATCTGAGGCCCAAAGCCGGCAGGTGAAATATCCGGGTCAGGCAAAGAGGGCTTTGGTTTCCTCGATGCCTTCCATCTCGATAGATTCGATTTCCGGTTCCAGGCCAAGCCGTTCGAAAGCGGCTACTTGAGCAGGAGCCACGGGAGGTTCTTTGCCGTTGCTGGCAAGGTTTTCAAAATAAGCCACTTGGACCAGATCGACATAGTCGGCTTCGCCATTGTCAGGTTGACGTTGCCAGTGGCAATATTCGGTTGCCACCTTATACAGGGCTTCGGGGAAGCGCCAGTGTTTCATGATGACGCCGCCAATTTGTGGATGTAATGCTTCCAGTAAAGAACCAAGCCGGGTTTCATTATTTGCCAGTTCTGGCATTTGTTCCGCCAGAGTCAAGATAGGAAGTTTGCCGATTTGGTGAATTAGTCCGGCCAGCATGGCTTGCTCCGCATCCAAATTGGGGGCTAAAGCAGATAAAGCCCGGCTAATGGCAGAGATGTTCACGCTGCTTTGCCAGATTTCCTGGAGATAGTTGCTCAACAAAGGCGAAGTGGGCTGGAAAACCTGCTTCATGGCCAAGCTCATCATCAGGGTACGCACGGTGTCGTATCCCATGCGCATGACGGCCATTTGTATATTCGTGATTTCCGCCCTGGCCCGGTACAAGGGGCTGTTTGCGACTTGTAGCAATTTTGCCGACAGGGCCGTATCCTTGGCGATAATATCGGCCAGTTTGGAGGCGGTGATGTCTCCTTTATCCAAGGCTTCTCTGACTTCAAGGGCGACTTCTGGAAGAGATGGGAGCGTAATACGGTCATTTTCAATTTCTTCGAGGAGAAAGGTAAAAAATTCCTGGTCGCTATTGAATTGCATTGAAATTTTCCTGGCAGTGACGTTATTTTAGGAAGTATAGGCCAGTTCCAGCCATTGCAAAGGGGGGCCATTAGGATTATTCAGGCATGTCAGGGTTTTTTGAACACGGTCACACAAGACCACAGCCAGGCATTCCCAGGTATTTTTTGTCACGGGAGCGGCGGTCACCACTTGCCCTACCTTGTCTGCTTCTTGCACCAAGCTATCTCCCGGCCTGACTGTCTCAGTGGTTTCTAGCCGGGCCCTGTAAAGCCGGCGTTTGACAGTGCCGCGATAGTGCGTGCGCGCAATCACTTCCTGGCCGGTATAGCATCCCTTCTCAAAACTAATGCCACCGAGCAAATCCAGGTTGAGCATTTGCGGCAAAAATTGCTCCGTGGTTTCCGTGCTGATTTGGGGCAGACCGCTGCGAATATCCTGTAATTGCCAGTAAGTGGCGGGTTGCTGGCAATAATGCTCTCCATCGGCCAGTCGCAGCCAACAATTTTTAGCGGCTTCGAGATCACCTATGGCCAGAAAACGATAGCTGGAAAAGGGTAATAAGATGGATGACAGGCCGCCTCCACGGCTGATTTGATTGGGCCGGCCGGGTAAATTCAAAAAAGAGGGTGGCTGGGGGCTGTCAATGCCAAACAGGCACAAATCAGGTTTTGCCTGCAATTGCACATCGGCCCGCAACACATACATTTGCAGCCTTTTTAAAGTCACAGGCAGCAAATCATTTGCCAGGAGCAGCTGAAACCCTTCCTCCTGCCGCCAAATTCTGAAGATGCTGATGACTCGGCCTTGCACATTGCAAAAGGCTCCCAAACAACTGTCGTCGGAACCAATCTTCAGCACATCACACGTGGCCTGCCCCTGCAAGAAGGTCGCCGCATCCTTGCCTGTCACTTCGAGGATACCCACTGGCGGCAGGGTGGAAACATTGCCTATGGGATTTTCCAGCGCTGAATTGAGGTTGGAAAAGCGCTGCTCCAGAAACTTGTGCCAATTTGTATTCATAGCTATTCACTCACCGTGCCTTTGCGCCCTTGCCCCTTGGGATGGATTCCATAAGAACATCCTTACCAAAAAATCAATATATCTTTCCTTGAAATTTCCCAATAGTGGTCTACGTTTGGTTTTGAGGGTTGTCATCTAATTGTAACAATTTATAAGACGCGGCAAGGTCACTTGCCCGGCATAATGCCGTGGGCAAGCTATTTGCCGATTGTAAGGGGGGAGAAATGACTGGATTTTCACGTGTCTTGTGGGCAGGACTTTCCTATGTCCTGGCTTTGTCTTTAGGCTTGTTTCCATTGCCGTCCTGGGCGATTCCATCGCCGGATTTGCTCATTAATTTTTCTGCCAGCGCGGCCCAATTATTGGGGGTGATGTCTGTGATGGTGGGCGGTTTTGCTTACTCAGCCGGCAGCAAGCCAGCTTATCGAACCGAGCGGCGCCAGTCGTGGCGCTGGCTGTTTCGGGCTGCGTTGATCGGGCTGCTGGTTTCGGTGGGTTTGAATATCTACCAGTACACCCGTCACGTGGATGAAGAAAACCGCCGCTTGCGGCTCAACCTGATCCGCAGCTCGGTGGAAGAAGGCAAACGAGTGGGCGATGTTTCTTTAAAGACCCTCTCTTTTAGCCAACAGTTGCGCCATCCTTTGGGGATTTCCACCCAAGATCTGGCCCAATGGCTGAATACCGGCCAGCGGTTGAATTTAATTGACATCCGTGAACCGGAAGAAGTGGAAAAGGGGCGCATTGCCGGGAGCTGGCATATCCGCTATCCCGACCTGCGCGAGCACCCGGAACAACTGATCAAACCCGGTGCCCGTACGGTTTTAATGTGTTTTTCCGGCAATCGCAGTTCGGAGTTGTGCGATGAGTTTAAGCGTCAGGGTTATTCTTGCAATTTTGTGATAGGCGGGTACGAAAAGTGGATTGCCGAAAACCGTCCCCTGGAAATGGCGGAAGGGCGTTCCCCCAATGAACTGAGAGATCTGCCCGAATTCCCCAATAAAAATACTTTATTGACGACCGGTCAAGTTATTCATGCGATCACTAAGAATCGCGCCTTGTTCGTCGATGTCCGATATCCGGGAGATTTCGAGCGGGGCCATCTGCCGGGGGCGGTAAACCTTCCCATCCGCATGTTGCCGTCTCAAGCCCTGGAAGCCCGGCTCGCGGCCTTACCCAAAGACCGCGCGATTATTGCGCCTTGTTACGACAAACGAAGCTGTTTCTACGCCCAGATTTTGGGGGTGAGGCTTTCCCGCTTGGGATACGAGTTTCTGGGGCGTTACACATTGCCCCACGAATTTTTTCTTCCCGCAACCGCCAAGGAGCACGTGGCGCAATGGATGCGGTCCCAGCGAGGCCGCTCCTTGCTGGATTGGGTGGCCGAGCCTTTGGAAGCGGGACTGCTGAAGCTGGAGGCATCCCTGGGGCATCTTATGGCGGCCGTTGCCGCCATAGTGTTGATGTTGCGGCTGGTCATGATGCCCTGGACCTTGAAAGCCGAGCGGGATCAGTTGATGCAGCGGCATTTGAAGCAAGCCGTCACAGTCATCAAAGACCGTTTTAAGGAAGACGAACCCCGGGCCAACCGTGCCGTACTCAAACTCTATCGCCGCCATGGTCTGACCCCGGGGAGAAACATGGCGGTTTCCCTCGCCCAAATTATTATATTTCTGGTGCTGTTCCAGGTGATTCAGCGAGTATCTCAAGAACAGTCCCAGAGTTTCCTTTGGTTGCAGGATTTGGGGCAACCAGACCCTAGCCGGCTTTTGCCGGTAGCCGTGGGAGCAGCATTGTTTGCCTACTTGATGGCAACCGGTTCTAAAAGAGGCAAAATTTGGAGGATTTTGTATGCCGGGATGGCATTTGGCATCGGAGCATTGGCTTGGCGTTTGAGTGCGGCTGTGA
>JALSQY010000202.1 GCA_026985035.1 Methylothermaceae bacterium | reverse complement strand
GTGATTCGCAAAAAACTGGAATGGGGGTCGCCTTCCAGGTTTTTCTTGTTTCCGGCCAGGGGCGGCTGTTTTTTGTCGCGGTGATCAGGCTGCCAGACGTGGGGGTCGTGGCAGGTGGCGCAGCCGATGGCGCCGGTGGGCTGGTCGGATTCATCCTTGCCCAGCAGGGGCATGCGTTCTTTGTTCGAGCGCAATACGATCTGCTTGTGAGGATGGCTGAAAAATTCGATAAACTTTTCCTTGCCCAGCGCCTGGGTATGATCCTGGTGGCAGTTGAGGCAAAGCCGATCCCGTTTGAAAGAAGTTTTATCCCCTTCCGGCGAGGGTCGTGAAGGATCGTCCACGATGGTGGCCGCATAGAGAAAAGGCCATTTCCCCTTGCTCCGGTGGAGGCTGTGGCAGGCGCCGCACAATCCGGACTGGCTGGGGCTTTCTTCCAGTTTGTTTTGACTGTCCTTGGCGGTGATGCGGAGGTCGTGATCGCTGCCCAGCACCGGCAGATTGTCTTCGTGGCAGGTGCGGCAGAGTTGGCCGTTGTGATGGTCTTCCACCAGGGCCGGCGTGTTGGGCTTGCCGTGATGGACTGCATGACAGGTCAGGCAATCCAGCCGTTTGATCTTTTTCCCGCCAAGGGTCACAGGCTCTTCCAGGTCGAAATTCACCGGATGCACGCCCTTGGCGATGGCATCGTCCTTGTCTTTGGCGTGTTGCCGTTGGTGACACTCGTGGCAAAGGCCCGGCGCGGGCTTGAGCAGCATTGGGGTGCCCACTTTGCCGTCGTGCACCGGGTGGCAGCTCAAACAAGTGACAAACTTCACTTTTTTTCCGCCCCGCTTCATTGTTTCCTCCGGTTTGATGTTGACCGGGTGAACGCCCTTCCGCCGCGCTGCTTTTTTGTTGGGGCTGAATTGGCGTTTGTGGCACTGGCCGCAAAGCTGCCCCCGGTTGTCGTTCAACACCAGCAGGTTTTGACTGACACCCCCGTGAATCTGGTGGCAGGTCTGACAGATCATCCGGCCTTCCTTATCCAGACTGGCGCCCAATTGTGCCAGGGATTGGGGCAAGCCCCGGTGCAGGTGGGGATCATTGGAATACCCTTTGGCATTCCGGAAAGGCGGCCTGGATAGATGATACCCGAGGGGATGATTGATCCCCCGGCGTTTGGGATCGGGTTCCCGGGCGGTTTTGGCCTTCGATTCGTGACAGCGCTCACACAGTTTGCCTTCCGGGTTGGGGACTCTCAGCCAGGCATTTTGATGGCCCTTGTACAGGGTATTGGAGGTGGTGTCCTCATGGGGAGTGTGGCAGGTGGCGCAAGTGAGCTGATGATCTTCGGTGACCGGAAACAAGTCATCGGGCAGTTTATCCTTGCGGGGCCAGAGTTTGGCGTGGCGCCGTTTGTCCTTTTCCGGCTCGTATATCACCGGATGTTGCGCGCCATCGTTGATGATGGTCCGCGAATCCATCACCGGTCCATTATGGCAGCTGAAACACATGCGGAAGGAGGCGACCGGCATGGCCCCCTGGTGGTCCGGTTGTTTGATCGCAGCCGGGCCTTCCTCGGCCCATTCCAGATGGCAGAGCAAACAATTCTTTTGAGAGGTGTGAATGGTTTTTGACGGATGTTTTGGAGAAGGCCCGGCGGGTTCGGTCTCCGCCAGTATCAAGCGCCAGATTTTGCTGCCGCCGGTTTCCGTCACGTACAAGCTGCCTTGATGGAATGCCAGGCCGGTGGGGCTGTCGAAGTGGAGAGGCTGGCCGTGGCTGTCCTTGAGGATGCCCACCGCTTCGCCTGCCTGAAATACCGTGATGGTGCCGAAATAACCATCGCTGATGTACAGACGGTCCCGGGATTTGTCCATGGTCAGGCCGTTGGGCCGGAATAATTCCCCGTTCTCGAATCCGAACCGTCCCTGCTGACGGAAAAAGCGGCCTTCCTTATCGAAAATTTGAATCCGGGCATTGAGAATATCCACGACATGGGGGAATTTATCCCGATCGATGGCGATTTGGAATGGAAACTGGAACTTGCCCTCTTGTTCGCCCCGTCCCCCAAAGCAGTCCAGCGGCTTGCCTTGGGGTAACCGCAGCCGGCAAACCCGGTGATAGCGGCGGTCCGCCCACAATAGAATATCGTCGGTCACGGCCACCGCTACCGGTTCCGGAGGCTGCCGGGAACAATGAGGCGTTTCTTGCGGGCAGGGAGGTGGCCGGAGGTGGAACGCCCGCCAGAGTTGCCCGTTGGGCCGGAAGAACAAAATCCTGTGATGGCCGGTATCGGCCACCCACAAGCCGTCACCGTGCCATTTCATGTCCAGGGGGTGATCGAGCAGGCCGGGGGGTGTCATGAAGATGGCCTCCCCAGTGGGGGAAAACTTCAACAAACGTTGCCGGGCATCGAGAATATAAAGGGAGTGATCAGGCGCTTCGGTGACAGCGGTGGGTTGCCGGACAGTCACCGCCAGCGGGATTTTCTCTGCTGCCACGGGTAAGGTTTCGGCTTGCGCCGGCAAACAAGCCAGGAGTATCAGGCAAAGCAAGAGCCGCATGATAGATTCACCGCAGAGACGCAGAGTATTGGGAAATGGCATACTGTGGTTTTCTTCAACTATTGGCAATTTGATTTTCTGTTATGGATTCTTTGGTCAAACAAAAATTTCTCTGCGTCTCTGCAGTGAAATGAATCTTGAAGTCCACCGCTTTCCTCAACGCAAGATTCCGATGATTTTCAGTTTTTCGTTGTCGGACTGGTAACGGCTGAAGAAACTGGGAATGCGATGGTATTCGATCAAGTCTTTTTGCCTGGCGCTGGCGCCGAGGGCGGTCAGGTCCAGCAGTGGCTGGTTACTGGTGTGACACTCGGTGCAATCGGGGCCTTCTTTCTCCAGGGGGGCATGCAGGCGGGCCTTGAGCCGGGCTTTTTGTTCCAGATCGCCTTGCTGCCATTGC
>JALSQY010000201.1 GCA_026985035.1 Methylothermaceae bacterium | reverse complement strand
ATTCTCACCATACGGCTCGTGGAGGCAACCAAAGCCTCCAAGGACGCGGACATGCAAATCAAAAAGGGCAACAGTATTTCCGCCTCGGCGCCGATTCTCTTTGGACAGGCCAAGGCGTTGGGAATCGAATGGGAAAGCAAGGCCACCACCGACAAGAATTTCAAGGGCAAGGGAGCTACCAACCAGAGCAACCAACTCAAGGGCAATGTCACGGTGACCGTCGTGGAAGTATTGCCCAACGGCAACCTCAGAGTCCAGGGTGAAAAACGTATCACCATTAACGACGGCCACGAGTATGTGCGTTTGGCCGGCATCGTGCGGCCGGTGGATGTGGCCGCGGACAATTCCGTGCCATCCACCCTGGTAGCCGATGCCACCATTATGTACACCGGCGAAGGAGCCATGGCCGATGTCAAGGAAGTGGGCTGGCTGACCCGGTTCTTCAACAGTCTCTTTTTCCCTTTCTAGGAGCATAATGTGAGAATTATTGCCCTACTGTTGTTATTTGCAATCACCCTGCCCGCTTCAGCGGAACGGATCAAGGATCTGGCCTCCATTGCCGGCGTTCGCGACAATCAATTGGTGGGTTATGGTTTGGTGGTAGGCCTCAACGGCACGGGAGACAAAACCAAATTCACCGGCCAGGCGCTGCGCAACATGCTGACCCGGCTTGGGCTCACCTTGCCACCGGGAGTTGATCCCAAGGCCAAGAACGTGGCCGCGGTCTCAGTGCACGCGGTGCTTCCAGCCTTCGCCAAACCCGGCCAGACCATTGATGTGACGGTGTCTTCCATCGGCGACGCCAAAAGCCTGCGCGGCGGTTCCCTGTTGATGACTCCCTTGAAAGGGATTGATAATCAAGTCTATGCCATCGCCCAGGGAAACTTGGTGGTGGGAGGATTGACCGCCTCGGGCCAAGACGGTTCCAAAATCACCGTCAACATTCCCAGCGTCGGCCGGATCCCCAATGGCGCCACCGTGGAACGGACCGTACCTTCGGCGTTTTCCAACGCCAAATTCATTACCTTGAATCTGCATCAGCCGGATTTCACCACTGCCCAGCGGATCGCTGCCGCCATCAACCGGGTACTGGGGCCGGATACCGCCCGCCCCGCCGACAGCACTTCGATACGCGTCGGCGCGCCCCAGGATCCAGCGCAAAAAGTCACCTTTATGTCGATGATTGAAAATATGACTGTCGATCCCGGCGAAGCGGCGGCCAAGGTGATTGTCAACTCCCGCACCGGCACCGTGGTCATCAGCCGCCATGTCAGAGTGCACCCGGCGGCGGTATCCCACGGCAACCTGGTGGTCACCATCCGCGAGAATCCCGAAGTGAGTCAGCCCAACCCGCTGGCCGGCGGGACCACCACTGTGGTGCCTCGATCCGATATCAATGTCGAGGAAGAAGGCAAGCACATGTTTATGTTCGATCCTGGTATTTCCTTGAATGAGTTGGTGCGCGCCGTCAACCAAGTGGGCGCGGCACCTTCGGACCTGGTGGCCATTCTGGAAGCGCTGAAAAGCGCCGGCGCCCTACAGGCAGAATTGATTGTTATCTGAAAATCAAACCCGGCAGGTACAGGAAGAGGGTTTCGGGGAAACGCCGCGGTTCCTTCCCTGAAGGTTCTATGGTAGTCATCCAGGGCACCAAATCCTCGCCGCCATAATCCAGACAGATTCTAAAGTTATGCAAAAAATAGCCGCTAATCTCTATACCGACTTCAAACAACTGGCCGATCTCAAGCGTCAGGCCCAACAAAACAGCGATCAAGCGCTGGAAAAAGTGGCCAAGCAGTTCGAGGCGGTATTTTTGCAGATGATTTTGAAACAAATGCGTCAAGCCAGCATGGGGGACCCGATCTTTAACAGTAATGGACTCGAGTTTTACCGCGACATGCACGATCAGCAATTGGCATTGCATCTGTCCGATCAGGGCAGTATCGGCATTGCCGATTTGATTGTGCGGCAACTGCAGCCAACAAACGGATTTTCAGGCTCAAGGCAGAAATCCATAGCGGATTATCAGCACCGCCCACTCTTGTCTAACCCGGTCCCTGCTCATCCTGGAAATGAAGCAGACAAAGTCATAAAGCCGACAAACAAAACCCCGCCAGGCCATTTTGATTCACCCCATCAGTTTGTCAAAACTTTATTGCCAGAAGCCCGTAAGGCAGCACGAGCATTGGGAGTCGATCCTAAATTGCTCATCGCCCAGGCGGCCCTGGAGACCGGCTGGGGAAAAAAGATCATCCATCACCCAAATGGCCGCAACTCCCATAATTTATTCAATATCAAGGCTGGCCGCACCTGGGAGGGAGAGCGGGTAAAGGTCGGTACCTTGGAATACGTGGATGGTGTGGCAGTAAAGAAACAGGCGGATTTCCGGGCCTATGACAATTACCAGCAAAGCTTTGCCGATTATGTGGCCCTGCTCCAGCAACCCCGATACCGGGAAGCGCTGGACAAAGCGGAGAATCCCAAGGCATATCTGGAAGCACTCCAGCAAGCAGGCTATGCCACCGACCCTGATTATGCCGACAAAATTCTTTCCATTTACCAACGCCAAACCCTGGCAGCATCGTAGGAGCTAGACCATGGGCAGCAGTTTACTGGACATCGCCACCTCCAGCCTGCGGGTCGCCAGGAAAAACCTGGATGTCACCAGCCATAACATTGCCAATGTCAATACCGAAGGCTACAGCCGCCAGCGAGTCAATTCCAAGGCGGGACCTGCGAATTTCTCCGGAGCCGGTTATATGGGCACCGGCGTTCGGGTCACTTCCATCGAACGGGCCTACGACCAGTTTCTTACTAATCAAGTAAGAAACACCTCTTCCAGCTTTGCAGAGATTGACCGCTTTCATGAAATGACCAGCCAAATCGATAATATCATTGCCGATCCCGATTTAGGCGTGGGCAAATCCCTGGAAAATTTCTTCAATGCGGT
>JALSQY010000200.1 GCA_026985035.1 Methylothermaceae bacterium | reverse complement strand
CGCAACAGGCCAAGGTCGCGCAGATGCTGGATGGATTTGGCGACGGTCGGGGCCGACATGCCGGTTTCGCGTGCCGCATCGGGAATGGCGATGATCGGTTTTTGCTGAAGCAGTTGATGCACCCGCAGGGCCGAGGTTGCCGGCCGCCCGAGGCTTTCGATCTTGGCGCGGTCTTCCTCGAACTGGGACAGGATTTGCTTGGCGGCGTCGGCGGCCTGCAACGAGGTCTCCGTAATCCCGTCGAGAAAGAATTCGATCCACGCCTCCCAGTCGCCATCCTCGCGCACCCGTTGCAGCAGATCGTAATAGTACCGACGGTGGGTTTTGAAATAGAGGCTGAGATAAAGGATCGGTTCCTTCAGAATGCCCTTGTCGCAGAGCAAAAGCGTGATCAACAGGCGGCCCAGACGGCCATTACCATCAAGGAACGGGTGGATGGTTTCGAACTGCACATGGACCAGCCCGGCCTTGACCAGCGTGGGCACGGCGGGCGTGTCGGCATGGATGAAGGCCTCGAGATCGGACATCAGGTCCAGCACCGATTCCGGGGGCGGGGGCACGAACAGCGCATTGCCCGGACGGGTGCCGCCAATCCAGTTTTGCGAATGGCGGAATTCGCCGGGCTGTTTGGTGGCACCGCGCCCCTTGGCCAACAGAATCTCGTGGATTTCGCGCATGAGGCGAAGGGAAATCGGGAAACCACCCCGGATTCGCTCCAGCCCATGGTTCATGGCCGCCACATAGTTCGACACCTCGACCACGTCGTCGATCGGCACGCCCGGAGCCTCTTCGCTTTCGAATAACAGAAGGTCCGAGAGTGACGACTGCGTGCCCTCAATCTGCGAGGACAGCAGGGCCTCCTTGCGGATATACATGTAGAGAAACAACGGCGTATCCGGCAGGATCGAGGCGATCCCGTCGAGCCGCCCCAGCGCCCGGTTGGCCCGTTCCAGCGGGCCATAGAGCTTGTCCATCTTAACCATCGGCTCGGGCGGCAACGCAGGCGGGACGAACGCCTTCGCCACCTCTCCGGCGGTTGAAATCGTGACGAGTTTTCCGAGACGAGATGAATTTTCCGATATCGTCATGGTTGTGCTTTGCGCCTTTCTTCGGCAATGCGCTTGCTAAAGGATAGCGAAGAATCGTTTCCTTGTCGAATTTCTAACGAAAGGTTCCGTATTTTCGGAGTGAACGGGCAGGTTTTACTGCGTTCAAGCTTTCTTAAGAGGGATGAAATGGGCCATGTCAGGCTGGGCCAAACGCCCACAACAAAAAAATGGCGAGAAATCGTGGCATACCTAGAGGCCGGGGATGTAGCTATTCCCGCGTTGGCCGACGCCGTCGCCGAAGCAACCGACAAATCCCTGATGAAGGCAGCAAAAGACCCGGCATTTATCGAAGCCTTGTGGCTTCTGGTTAAAATTCCACAGGCTGCGAGGTCCAAGAACTTTGCCAAAGCATTGAAGGGTTTAGGGATAACCGTCCCCGATTCCCCGTCGATTACCGACTTGGCGGTCGGGTTCGATGCCGCGATCGAGGCCGCGCAACGGCGAAATAGCCCGAATACCACCGATCTGAGCGAAATGGCTAAGCATGCTGGTATCGCAGCATTGGATAGTTTGGCTCGGGAAAGCACGCCATCCCTTTGGACATCTGATCACGAAGATGAACGAACGACGGTGGCAACATTTTCTGCGCCCGAAAAATTTGCGGAATTATCACAACGGTTTTTCACCAATCTGGTTGAGCACAATATCCAGTATTTTCTTGATCGCGAAATTCCCCGGCATGTCGGCCCGGGAAACTTTGTGCAGTCGGTGGGTGACATGGTGTCCTTTGATGGTGCGGTAAAGCGCCATTGTGCGGAAACAACAATTATCATGCGGGCTTTTGCAAAAGATTGGCTGGGTAAGAACGCCCAGAACCTGAAAAAAGACATCTCGCGCAAGGGTGTTGCAGGGTTTGCCCATGTCGCATTCAAGAAAATCAGGAAAGAATTGTCTATCAGGAGTGCCGCAAATGAACACGTTTAACTTTATCTGCGGCGGTGCCACCCCCGATTCTGATGCCGACGAAGCAGGAAAGGATATCCAGTTGGATGTTCAGGGGGACCTGAGAAACGTCAACTTGAAGATCGAAGACATCAGCAAGGCAATGGTGAGCAACATTCCTGATGTTTTGCTGGATTTGCTCGAGGTTGCCTCATACGTTTACTGTGCAGACCAGCAATCTCGCCGCGGGACAGAAGTGTTGGCGGGGTATGGGAAAAATTGGCGACGGGTCATGAATTTCACGATTCCGTTGCGCGACCCTGAACGCTGGCAGAACGAAGCGGTCATCAACGCTCTTTGTGAGACATTGGGGTTTCTGTCTGAAGATTCCTATGCCTTTTCTTTCGTAAAGGCAGAAAAACCCCTGGCTGAGAAGGAGATGTATTTCCCCGGGCTAAGCCAGGGAACATTTGACCCGGATGAAATTGCGTTATTTTCAGGGGGTGTTGACTCGTTTTCGGGAGCTGTCAGAGACCTTGTGCAGGAAGGCAAGAAGCTGGTTCTCGTGGGTCACCATTCGGCACCCGGCGTATTCAAAGTCCAAAAAGAGCTTATTGAAGGCCTGAAACAAGGCGGTTTGGCGAACCAGATATTTTATGTCCCGATCAACGTGACCAATACCAAGGTAAATGCGAGCGAATACACCCAGCGGACCCGCTCCTTTCTCTTTGGGTGTCTGGCTTTGGTCGTTGCACAGATGTTCAAGAAAGACGAATTCACTTTCTACGAAAATGGCGTTGTGAGCCTGAATATCCCGATAGCAAAAGATGTGCTGGGAGCTAGGTGTTTGATCCCATGGTTTGATGGTGCAATCTATTCGTTGGAATGGAAGGAAGCACTATGGGACAAATACGTCACGGCTGCGCCACGACCACGCACGCTGTCAGAGCAGCAATACAGCGATC
>JALSQY010000199.1 GCA_026985035.1 Methylothermaceae bacterium | reverse complement strand
ACCCCGTATAATCCACCCACCAGTTGATTGTCTTGCCAGGTTTCCACTGAATGAGCATGTCCCAGCCGATGTAAACGGACGTAGGCCGATTTCATTTCCGGTGTGATCCAGGTGCCTTCGTTATCTTCATCGCCTCGTGGCTTGGCGCAACCTTCAATGACATCGACGAAAGCCTTGTCAAAAGTTATCTGAAATTTGCCTTGTTTCAGGGTTTTCCGCAAGCTGCGGGAAACCCTGATCTTTTCCGGAAACAAAACCAGCCGTGGGTCCGGTGACCACCATAAGATAGGCTCTCCCTCGTTATACCAGGGAAATATCCCGTGACGGTAAGCCTTTAACAAGCGGGCCGGGGAGAGATCTCCGCCAACGGCCAATAATCCATTGGGGTCGGGAAGTGCCTGATCCACGGGAGGAAAGTCCTGATTGGGAAGTGCGGGATCTAGCATTGTGAGCATGGAACCCATGGATTCTGTAAGCGTTTTTTTGCTGCCAGGACAGAGAAACCTTATTCCCCTTCCAGAAACTTCTCTGCATCCAAGGCTGCCATGCAACCCGTTCCCGCCGAAGTGACCGCCTGGCGATAGACGGGATCTGCCACATCGCCGGCGGCAAAGACGCCAGGTACGCTGGTGGCAGTGGCATTGCCCTGATTGTCGCCGCTGCCTTTGATCTTGATATAGCCGTGGTCCAGCTCTAATTGCCCTTCGAAAATTTTTGTATTGGGGGTATGGCCGATGGCAATGAATACCCCGCTCACTTCTAAAACCTTGGTGCTGCCATCCTGGACATTTTTGATCCGCAGGCCATTGACCCCTTGATCATTGCCCAGGATTTCATCCACCACATGATTCCATTCAATGTTGATTTTGCCTGCTTCCACCCGTTTCATCAGCCGGTCCACCAGAATTTTTTCGGCCCGTAATTTGTCCCGGCGATGAACCAGGGTAACATGGGAGCAGATGTTAGACAGATAAATGGCCTCTTCAACCGCGGTATTGCCGCCACCAATAACAGCCACGGGTTGGTCTTTATAAAAAAATCCGTCGCAGGTGGCACAGGCTGAAACGCCCCGGCCCTTGAATTTTTCTTCCGAAGGCAGCCCAAGATAACGGGCAGAAGAACCGGTTGCCACAATCAAGGCATCACAGGTGTAAGTGCCGGCGTCGCCTTGCAGGACAAAAGGGCGTTGGCCCAGATCAGCCGTATGAATGTGATCGAAGACCATTTCCGTATTGAAATTTTCCGCGTGTTGACGCATCCGCTCCATGAGTTCAGGTCCCTGAACGCCGTTGGGTTCGCCGGGCCAGTTTTCCACGTCGGTGGTGGTCATCAGTTGGCCGCCTTGTTCAATGCCAGTGATCAAGACGGGATTCAAATTGGCTCTGGCGGCATAGATGGCCGCGGTATAGCCTGCCGGTCCCGATCCCAGAATCAACAGACGGCAATGTTTGTTTTGGCTCATGGGCGAATATCCTCCTGCGTTAGTGTCTTGTTGACTGCAAATGATATCATCTGACGCGGTAAGTGACTAAGGGGCCTCTGATTAAGTCAGAGACTCCTGCGGCCCATGGATGTGCCGCTTGCCAATCGGAGTATTTTTATCAACAATGATGGTAGATATCACTAATCGATAGCGTGTCGTCCCTTGTCCCAAACCAAAAAACTTGTTGCCGATGAAGCCGTAGAGCGGGTATTCCACGGTTTGCGCGAAATTCTTCTAGTGAGTTTCGTTGCCCTGGGGATATATCTGTTCCTGTCCTTGTTAAGTTATGACCTGGAAGATCCCGGCTGGCGCCATACGGGTACCGGTCGGCCGTTGTCCAATGCCGGGGGATCGGTGGGGGCTTGGCTGGCCGATTTGGCTTTTACCCTGGTTGGCGCCATGGCCTTTCTGTTGCCTGTGATGGTGATCTGGCACGGTTTTCTGGTATGGCGCGGAATAAAGGATCAGACTGATATGCGCTGGCTGCTGGGGCTGCGATGGCTGGGTTTTGTTGCCACGGTGATTGCGGGCACCGGGCTGGCATACATCCATTTCCCCAGGTCTACTCTCGATCTTCCTGAAACCACAGGGGGAATATTGGGTAGCGAGCTAGGCGAGTGGTTGCTGGGGAAATTCGGAGTATTGGGAGCAACCCTGGCTTTGCTGGTGGTTTTGCTGGCTGGATTGACCTTCTTTACCGGTATTTCGTGGTTGACGGTGATGGAAATTACCGGCAAGTTTACTTTAAAGTTGTGGGCATTTTTTACCGCCTTATGGCAGAAGAAGACGGTAATCCCCCAAGCTGAAGCGGAAATTGGGCCTGACTCAGCGCCAGTAAAGCCTAAACCGGTCAAGCCTAAAAAGACCAAAAAGCGCGAGCCCAAGCTGCATTTGGAAGAAGAAATTGCCCGTCAGGAAGGCAAGAAAACATCCCCCGTCATTGCCAAGAAGGCACAGACCTCGGTGCAAACCCGGCTTCCATTGGCTCACGATTCTCTGCCGCCTCTGGATTTGCTGGTGGAGGGGGAAAGCCATGTGGATCGTTATTCCAAGGAAGACCTGGAATCCATGTCCCGCCACGTGGAAGCGATACTGTCTGATTTCGGCGTCCAGGCGGAAGTCAAAGAGGTTCATCCCGGCCCAGTGATTACCCGTTTTGAAATTCAACCGGCGCCGGGGGTGAAGGTCAGCCGGATCAGCAATCTTGCCAAGGATCTGGCCCGCTCTCTGTCAGTGCCCAGTGTGCGTATTGTCGAAGTGATTCCGGGCAAATCCTATGTCGGTCTGGAAATACCCAATCGTGAACGGGAAACCGTATATTTGCGGGAGGTACTGGCCAGCCGGGAGTATCAACAAGCCAAATCCCCCGTCACCCTGGTGCTGGGTAAGGATATCGCCGGCCGGCCAGTGGTGGCGGATCTGGCGAAAATGCCCCATCTCCTGGTGGCGGGCACCACCGGCGCCGGTAAATCGGTGGCGATTAACGCCATGATTCTGAGCATGCTCTACAAGGCCCCCCCTGAACAGGTCCGCCTGATTATGATCGACCCCAAAATGCTGGAATTGTCCGTCTATGAAGGGATTCCCCATCTATTGAGCCCGGTGGTGACCGATATGAAAGAAGCCGCCAGCGCGTTGCGCTGGTGTGTGGCGGAAATGGAGCGCCGTTACCGGCTTATGTCGATGCTGAAGGTGCGTAATTTGGCAGGCTATAACCGCAAGATTCAGGCGGCGATTGACGCGGGCGAGCCGATCAAGGATCCCTTTTTCAACGCGGCCAACATGGAAGAAGGGGGGAGTTGGCCCACCTTGGAGCCGTTGCCCGTCATCGTCGTCGTGATTGACGAGCTGGCCGACATGATGATGATTGTCGGCAAGAAAGTGGAGGAATTGATAGCCCGCCTGGCGCAAAAGGCAAGAGCGGCGGGCTTGCATTTGATTCTGGCGACCCAGCGCCCGTCGGTGGATGTATTGACTGGCTTGATCAAGGCCAATGTGCCCACCCGGATTGCCTTTCAGGTTTCCTCCAAAATCGATTCCCGCACCATCCTCGATCAAGGCGGGGCGGAAACGCTGCTCGGCAGCGGCGACATGTTGTTTCTGCCGCCGGGCACAGGCTTTCCCCAACGGGCCCACGGGGCTTTTGTGGATGATCATGAAGTGCTGCAAGTGGTTGCCTGGTTGAAACAAACGGGCCGGCCTCAATATATCGAGGATATCACTTTTTACAAGGAAGAGAGCGAAGGCAATGGTTCCCCGGCAGGAGGCGGCTCGGGCGAAGAGGACGATCTGTACGATGAGGCCGTCAGGTTTGTTACCGAAACCAGGCGGGTATCGGTTTCCAGTGTGCAGCGGAAGTTTCGGATTGGCTACAACCGGGCGGCCCGGATTGTCGAAGAAATGGAAAGGGCGGGGGTCGTCAGCCCAGCGGAAGGCAATGGTTCCCGCACGGTACTGGCGCCACCGCCGGTGGAGGATTAAAGTATGAGGAATGTGTTTATTATATTGCCTTGCTTGTTCTGGCTAACGGTTGTCCATGCCGCCAATCTCAAACCGATACAAGAGCTGGAGCAATTTCTAGCCTCGGTGAAGAGCCTGACGGCCCAATTCGAACAACAAGTCATTGACGAGCATGGCCGGGTCAGCCAGCGCAGTCAGGGAAAATTCTATTTGCAGCGGCCCGGGCAATTCCGCTGGAATTACGATACGCCTTTCAAGCAGGAAATCGTTTCCGACGGTGACAAAGTCTGGTTTTACGACCCGGACCTGGAACAGGTTACCGTCAAAAGCGTCAGCCAGGCATTGGGATCGGCGCCAGCGTTATTGTTAAGCGGCAAGGTCAAGTTGAGCGAGCGCTTTATCATCCAATCCCAGGGCAGGGATGGGGATGTCAGTTGGGTGGAACTGGCGCCAAAAAGCGAAGACGACGTTTTCAAGAGCTTGAAGGTGGAATTGAAAAAGGGCCAACTGGAATGGATGGAAATGGCGGATAATTTCGGCCAATTGACCCGTATTCATTTCCAAAACCTAAAGAAAAATCGTCCCTTGTCCAAAGATATCTTCAAATTTTCCCCACCGCCCGGGGTGGATGTATTCGAAGGCTGATGGAGATCGATTACAGCCGTCCTCTTGCTGATCGCCTAAGACCATCGGTGCTCCAAGAATTTGTCGGTCAAGGCCATCTGCTGGCACCGGGAAAGCCGTTGTATGAGGCAGTGCATGCCGGCCGACTTCATTCCATGATTTTGTGGGGACCGCCAGGCACCGGAAAAACCACGTTGGCACGTATGATTGCTGTGGTTGCCAATGCAGAATTTATACCGTTATCTGCTGTTTTATCCAATATCAAAGAAATAAGACAATCCATTGAAAAAGCCAAGCTTTTCCTAGAGCAGAGACAAGCAACCATATTGTTTGTGGATGAAGTGCATCGCTTCAATAAGGCCCAGCAGGATGCTTTTTTACCCCATATCGAAGAGGGGACGATTTTTTTCATCGGCGCTACCACGGAAAATCCCTCATTTGCCCTGAACAATGCGCTATTGTCCCGGGCCCGGGTATATGTTCTAAAGGCACTGACCCGGGAAGATCTGCACCAAGTCTTACAGCGGGCTATCAGTGACCCCAATGGGTTTGGCAGCTTGCAAGTGGAAATTCCCCCGGCAGTCCAGGATTGGTTTGTACAGGCCGCCGATGGGGATGCCCGGAGACTGTTGAATTTGCTCGAAATTGCCGTGGATTTGGCCTTGGATGATCAGGGCCGGGCCATGATTACCGAGGCTTTGGCGAAAGATGTACTGGCCGGCGGCAGTGTCCGGCGGTTTGACAAAGGAGGAGATGCCTTTTATGACCAAATCTCCGCGCTTCATAAGTCCATCCGCGGTAGCGATCCGGATGCCTCGTTATACTGGCTTTGCCGGATGCTGGATGGCGGTTGTGATCCTTTTTATATCGCCCGGCGTCTGGTGCGGATCGCCAGCGAAGATATCGGCAACGCCGATCCCAGGGGATTGCAATTGGCGTTGAATGCCTGGGAGGCGCAAGAACGCCTGGGGACGCCGGAAGGGGAGTTGTCCTTGGCGCAAGCAGCGGTGTATTTGGCTTGCGCGCCCAAGAGCAATGCCGTTTACCGGGCCTATCAAGCGGCCCAAAGCGATGCAGCCGCAACTGGCAGCCTTGAGGTTCCCGTACATCTCCGCAATGCCCCGACGCGCTTGATGAAAGAGCTGGGTTATGGAAAGCGTTACCGCTACGCCCATGACGAACCCGAGGCTTATGCCGCCGGGGAGAGTTATTTTCCGGAGGACATGGGGGGGCGGCAGTATTATCACCCGGTTGACCGCGGGCTGGAAATCAAAATCCGGGAAAAGCTGGCCCATCTAAAGGCATTGGACGCCGCTAGCCGGCAAACATAAGGGAGCGAGATTGCTTTGATATTTCCAAACAGGGCTTCTGATCTATTTAATTCCAGGTTTTGGTACAATCTCCCTTCTCCAACCTTGCTGGATTTTGATCATTGATCTGGATTGACTATGCCATCTTGGGCTTGATTGCCATCTCGGCTGTCACCGGGTTGTTCCGGGGCCTTATACGAGAGACTTTTTCCCTCCTTACTTGGCTGGCGGCCGTTTGGGTTGGATTGCGCTATGATTCCGGCTTGGCGGTTCGCATGCAGCCCTGGATCGAAGATGCTTCACTGCGGCTTGGCCTGGCATTTGTCTTTCTCTTTTTGAGTACCTTGGCGGTCGGCAAAATTGCCGGGTATTTACTGGAGACTTTGATCGATCATGGTGTATTTAGATCGTTCAACCGCTTGGGCGGGTTGTTGTTTGGCTGTGCCAGAGGGATTTTACTGGTAGTTTTGCTGGTATTTTTTGCCCGCTCTTCCCAAATGGTGACCGAACCGTGGTGGCATGAGTCCAAACTGCTGCCCTGGTTGGAAGATTGGGCAGTCATGGCAAGCAGCCTCAACCCTGATGACTACGTAAAATTGGTTCGACAACCATGATGGTTTGTCATGCCTATAAAGATTCGGCGGCCTTCGCTTCTAAGGTGTCCGCCCTTTCTTCCCTGGGACGCCGTGGACTTGTCCATGTGGGCTTGATGGCGGTCCAAGATCTTGGCTATATAAATTTGTAGAGTATCTTTCACTTCGGTTCTGAAACATGTGTGGCATTGCAGGAATTGTTTCCCATTCTCCCGTCAATCAGGAATTGTACGAAGCGCTCACCGTTCTCCAACACCGGGGGCAAGATGCCGCGGGTATCGTCACTTACGAAGGAGGACGTTTCTATTTGCGCAAGGACCGGGGGTTGGTGCGGGATGTTTTCCATGCCGAGCACATGCTGAATTTGCCGGGCACGATGGGAATCGGGCATGTCCGTTATCCTACCGCGGGCTGTACCAGTTCAGCGGAAGCCCAGCCCTTTTATGTCAATTCCCCTTATGGCATCACCTTGGGGCACAATGGCAATCTGACCAATTCGGAAATTCTGAAACAAGAACTGTTCCTGCAGGATCAGCGCCACATCAATACCGATTCTGATTCGGAAGTGCTTTTGAATATCTTTGCCCATGAGTTGCAAAGTCTTGGCAAACTGCGTTTGGATGTCAGCGACGTGTTCGATGCCGTTGCCGCTGTCCACCGCCGCTGCCGGGGCGCTTATGCGGTAGTCGCCATGATTACCGGATTTGGCGTTCTGGGTTTCCGCGACCCTTATGGCATCAGGCCCGCCGTCATTGGTCGGCGTGATACAGGCCAGGGCATCGAATATATGATTGCCTCGGAAAGCGTCGCATTGGATGTTCTGGGGTTTGAATTGCTGCGGGATATTCAGCCCGGGGAAGCGGTATTCATCGAGAAGGACGGGACCTTTCACAGCCGTATGTGCGCCAGCAACGACATTCATGCGCCGTGTATCTTCGAATTCGTATATTTCGCCCGGCCCGATTCCATCATGGATGATATTTCCGTGTATAAATCCCGTTTGCGCATGGGGGAGAAACTGGCGCAAAAAATTCGTCGGCTGCGCCCGGATCACGATATCGACGTGGTTATCCCCATTCCCGATACCAGCCGCACCACTGCTTTGGAGCTTGCCAACCAGCTGGGTGTGTTGTACCGGGAAGGCTTTATCAAAAACCGTTATATTGGCCGGACCTTCATCATGCCAGGGCAGCAACAACGACAAAAATCGGTTCGCAGGAAACTCAATCCCATTGACCTGGAATTCAAGGACAAGAATGTTTTATTGGTGGACGATTCCATCGTCCGGGGCACAACCTCCAAACAAATTATTCACATGGCGCGCGAGGCGGGCGCGAAAAAAGTCTATTTTGCTTCCGCCTCGCCGCCGGTTCGATACCCTTACGTCTATGGGATCGATATGCCCGCCGCCCATGAGTTGATTGCCCACGACCGGACGGAAGAGGAAGTCCAATCCCTGCTGGGCGCCGACTGGTTGATCTATCAGGACCTGGACGATTTGATCGCGGCCGTGAAACAGGGAAACCCGACAATACAACACTTCGAGACTTCTTGTTTCAGTGGCCAATACATCACCGGCGACATCAGCCCACAGTATTTGCAACATTTGAGCCGGTGCCGCTCTGATGAAGCGCAACAAAATCATCAGGCGAAGGCCACGATCATCGATTTGCACAATTCAGTATGAGGAAACCAGCCGTGACTAAGAACATAGATTGGAAAAAATATGGGCTTGGAACCCAAAGCGTCCGGGCAGGGCAACGCCGCACCCCGGAAAATGAACACTCCGATCCTATTTTCGTCACTTCCAGCTATGTTTTCGACAGCGCCCAACAAGCCCAGGCCCGTTTCTCGGGAGAAGAAGCCGGCAATATTTACTCGCGCTTCACCAATCCCACGGTAAGGACCTTCGAGGAACGTTTGGCGGCTCTGGAAGGAGGAGAACGGTGTATCGGGGTTGCATCCGGCATGGCGGCAATCATGACTCTGTGCATGGGGTTATTGAAAGCGGGGGATCATGTGGTGTGTTCCCGGTCGGTGTTCGGCAATACGGTGTTGTTGTTCCAGAACTTTATGGCCAAATTCGGGGTAGAGACCACATTTGTGGATTTGACCGACCTCAATGCCTGGGAATCGGCCGTCTCTCCCAAGACCCGGTTCCTGTTTCTGGAAACTCCCTCCAATCCCCTCACCGAGATTGCCGATATCAAAGCCCTGGCTGGCCTGGCTCACAGCCACGGTTGCTTGCTGGTGGTTGATAACGTATTTTGCACACCGGCATTGCAGAAGCCATTGGAATTGGGGGCCGATATTGTGGTTCATTCCGCCACCAAGTACCTGGATGGCCAGGGACGTTGCGTTGGCGGCGCCATTGTAGGTCCCAGAGAATTGCTGGATAAGGAAATCTATCCTTTTCTCCGCACCGGTGGGGCTGCCATGAGTCCATTCAACGCCTGGGTGTTTTTGACCGGCCTTGAAACCCTGAAGCTGCGTATGAAGGCCCACTGCGACAATGCCCTGGGCTTGGCCGAGTGGTTGAGCGGTCACCCCAAAGTAGAACGAGTATTCTACCCGGGCTTGCCTTCCCATCCTCAATACCAATTGGCGCAAACCCAACAATCCGGCGCAGGCGGGATTATCAGTTTCGAAGTAAAGGGAGGCCAGGATGCGGCCTGGCATCTGATAGATCAGACTATGATTCTATCCATTACCGCCAATTTGGGGGACGTGAAAACAACCATTACCCATCCGGCGACAACCACTCATGGGCGCTTATCTCCCGAGGAGAGAGTCAAGGCGGGTATTAAAGATAATCTGGTGCGTATTTCTGTGGGGCTTGAGGATTTGGAAGATATCATCGCCGATCTTGAACGCGGTTTGAATGGCTAAACTGATTTTGACAGGAGAATTTGGATGAAAGTGACGATCTACGGATCTGGTTATGTCGGCCTGGTGACGGGAGCATGCCTTGCCGAAGTGGGTAACGAAGTAGTGTGCGTGGATATCGATGCCGACAAGATTCAGCGTTTGAACCATGGCGAAGTGCCCATTCACGAACCGGGACTGGACCAGATCATTGCCCGCAACCGGGAGGCGGGGAGATTGCACTTTACCACTGATCCCGGGGAAGGCGTCGCTCATGGCCTGTTCCAATTCATCGCCGTGGGAACGCCGCCGGATGAAGACGGCAGCGCAGATCTGCAGTATGTGCTGGCGGTGGCCCGGACGATTGCCGAAAAGATGCAGGATTACAAAATTGTGGTAAACAAATCCACGGTGCCGGTAGGCACCGCCGATAAAGTCCGGGCGGAACTCAGCCGGATTTTGGCTGGCCAGGACAAATCGATAGAATTCGACGTGGTTTCCAATCCGGAATTTCTCAAGGAAGGGGCCGCGATAGACGACTTCATGAAACCAGACCGCATCATCGTCGGTACCGACAATCCCCGTACCGCGGAATTGCTGAAAGCGCTTTACGCGCCTTTCAACCGTAATCATGACCGTTTGATTGCCATGGATATCCGCTCCGCCGAGTTGACCAAATACGCCGCCAATGCCATGCTGGCCACTAAAATCAGCTTCATGAACGAGCTGGCCAATCTGGCCGAAAAACTGGATGCCGATATCGAACAAGTGCGGATTGGGATTGGTTCTGATCCCCGCATTGGCTATCACTTTATTTATCCTGGTTGCGGTTATGGCGGGTCTTGCTTTCCCAAGGATGTCAAGGCTCTGGAACGCAGCGCCCGGGAAGTGGATTACCAGGCCGATTTGCTGCAAGCCGTGGAAACGGTCAACGAGCGTCAAAAACGTCGCCTGTTTGAAAAGATTCAAGGCTATTACCAAGGGGATTTGAGGGGCAAAACCCTCGCTATATGGGGGCTGGCCTTCAAACCCAACACCGACGACATGCGTGAAGCACCCAGCAGGGTGCTCATGGAAGCGCTTTGGGAAGCCGGTGCCAATGTGCAAGCCTATGATCCCGTGGCCATGGATGAAACCCGTCGAATCTATGGGAAGCGGGAGGATTTGTATTTGGCGGATTCCCCGATGGCGGCCCTGGAAGGAGCAGATGGCCTGGCACTGGTGACCGAATGGAATGTGTTCCGCAGCCCGGATTTTGAGGCCATGAAAACCGCCTTGAAGACACCGGTGATCTTCGATGGCAGAAATCTCTATGAGCCGGCTTATGTCAAAAACAAAGGTTTTGACTATTTCGGTATCGGCCGCGCTTGAAGCAATGTCAAAACATGACTGGCGACACTGGCGGCCAACGCTTCCAAATGGTAGCCCCCTTCCAGAGTGGACACCAAGGGGACACCAAAAGCCAGTAACTGCCGGGTAATCCAGGCATAATCGTCCGCATCGAGTAACCAAGAGGCCAAAGGATCGTTTCGGTGGCCGTCAAACCCGGCGGAAACCAAAATCAACTGGGGTTTGAAACACTTGATGGCAGGTAGAATCCTGTCGGTCACTGCCTGTCGAAAAACCTTGCCATCGGTCCCGGCAGGCAAAGGGACATTGACCAAGTTGCCGACGCCGGTTTCTTCCGTCCGGCCGGTACCCGGGTAAAAGGGATATTGATGGGTAGAGGCATAAAGAACTTGAGGTTCTTTTTCAAATGCCGCCTGGGTGCCATTGCCGTGATGAACGTCGAAATCCACAATGGCAATGCGTTCTAAATGCCATTGAGTCATGGCATGGCGGGCAGCGATGGCCACGTTATTAAACAGGCAAAACCCCATGGCCTGGTCAGGTTCGGCATGATGTCCCGGTGGCCGGACGGCACAGAATGCATTGCCTGCTTTGCCCATCATCGTTTGATCCACGGCGGCGCATACCGCCCCTGCGGCGCGTAAAGCGGCAGCGCCAGAGCCAGGCGAGACCACAGTATCAGGATCCAGATAGTGATAGCCGGACGTGGGAATTGCCGCAAAAATTGCATCGACATAGGATTTGCTATGGACCAGAGACAACTGACTGGTGGTTGCCAGGGGGGCTTGCAAACGTATCAAAGATTTAAAATGAGGCGCATCCAAAGCTTTTACAATCGTTTTCAGTCTGGCGCGGCGTTCAGGATGACCGGGACCTGTGTCATGCTTCAGGCAGTCCGGATGGGTAAAAAACAGTGTTGCCATGCTGTACCCCTTATCTAAAATCGTTAAATGCAGATTATGAACAACATTTTCCAACTTGCCGAGGCTTGTTTGACATCGCCTGATTTGACGGTCAAATTAGACCTCACTCAGCAGGCCCGGAAACTTCTCGAAAACCGAACTCTGGATTTTTCAGAGTCATCACCACCCCTTCCCATTCACCATGTACATTTCCCGCAACAACTTCGTTGGGTCGAGCCCAAAGACTTAAGGCAGCGCAAACTCTCCTCTCTGGAAGGGCGGGTGGCATTGCTGCATGCAGTTGCCCATATAGAATTCAATGCTATTGTCCTCCATTGGGATGGGGTTTACCGCTTTCGCGGTCTTCCACAGGCTTATTATCGTGATTGGTTGACGGTTGCCATTGAGGAAATGACTCATTTTTGCCTGCTTAGGCATCGGTTGAATGAGTTGGGCGCAGAGTATGGGGACTTACCCGTTCATAATGGCCTCTGGCAAATCGCCGAGGACACCGCTGGGGATATCCTGGCCCGGATGGCCTTAGTGCCTCGTTTCATGGAAGCTCGAGGGTTGGATGTCACACCGGCGATGATTGATAAGCTGGCGCAGGTCGGCGACAAGAAAAGCGCCGGGATTTTAAAGACCATCCTCGCCGACGAAGTAGGGCACGTCGCCAAAGGAAGTTATTGGTTTCAAACACTGTGCCGAATGAAAGACCAAAACCCGGAAGTTCTCTACTTCCAATTGATAGAAAATCATCTTGGTGGAAAAGTACGCAGGCCAATTAACCAGAAATTAAGAAGCCGGGCCGGGTTCAGCAACGAGGAACTCCGGCGTCTGATGGCAATGTCTTCTATACTTTAAACCATCGACAGATCAACCACTGGTTGTAATGAACGCCCAAGCCCTGCGTCTTGAAATTCAAAAGCTGAAAACACTCCCCCCCTTGCCACAAAACCGGCAACGGATGTTGGCAGCGGTCAATGATCCTGACGTCAATATCGAATGGTTGGGGGAGTTGCTGGCCGAGTGCCCATCCCTCACTGCAAGATTGATTGGACTTGCAAATTCCGCCTATTTTGGCCGGGCAGGCAAAATCCACACGCTTAAGGAAGCTATCGTTCATCTGGGTTTGAATATGGTGAAGAATATGACAACCGCTGTCCTGCTTTCCGAAAGCCTCAAGCCTGGCCAATGCCCGGCCTTTCAAACCGAGCGTTATTGGTTGAATGCTTTATTGAATGCCCAATTATCCCAGCAACTGGCGTTTGCTTCGAAAGATCAAGAAATGCCAGAACCTGCCGTGGCCTATACGGGTGGATTATTAATGCAAATAGGCATTCTTGCCCTTGTCTGCGCGCAGCCGGATTTGATGCGGGAAATCCTGCTGGAAGCCGGACAAAGTCCAGCCAGTATCCGGCAAATGTTGCAAGATCACTTTGAGACGGATCAATATCAGATTGGCAGATGGCTCATCTTACGTTGGCAGCTTCCTGAAATCTACGCCAAAGCTGTTGGGGCACAGAGCCTGGCTCTTGAGCAACTGAACAATAAATCAAAACTGGCCCTATTGTTGCTTGTTGCCAGACGTCTTTCTCCCATCATTCTGGATGAGGAAGAGAATGAAAACCAGATTCACCAATTGAGCCCATTGCTGAATCTCCCTTCCCCGACCATTGAAACCATCGTTGCCAAACTCAGGAAGCAGAAGCAGCTATTGCAGGCCCTTGCTCGCCAGTTTCACTAATACAGAGGCATATTGAGCTCAGCCATGCAGGAGACTATCGAGGACCTCGGACCACAATTTGTTGAGTTGCTAAATTCTTTGTCCGCCCTGCGCTCACTTGTTGCCTTGGGTTCCTTGGCCGAAAATGAAAGCAGCCTGATCCGCAGCGCCCTCAAGGTATTGATCCAGAATCAGGATATGGAACGTTGTTCGGTATTTCTTTTAGAAGGCAGTGAGTTGGTAAACGCTTCTGGC
>JALSQY010000198.1 GCA_026985035.1 Methylothermaceae bacterium | reverse complement strand
ATGAAAGTAAACATTGGACTTATCGAGACTATCTTCAGCTCGGTGATGACAAGCGCTATGAAATTCTGGCAGGAGAGTTACGCGATATGACCCCCGCGCCTTCCGTCAGTCACCAATGGTGCTCCCGTAACCTAGAATTTTGTTTCCTGGAATATGCCCGTGCCCATCAGTGGGGTTATGTTTTTGACGCTCCCATTGACGTGATTCTCTGTGAAGACAATGTGGTTCAACCGGATATTGTTCTGGTCAGCGAAGCCCGAAAAGAAATCATCCAGGAGCGCGGCATTTTCGGCACACCTGATTTGGTGGTGGAAATCGTTTCTCCCTCATCAGTACATTATGACTATTTGGTCAAAAAGAACCTTTACGAGAAATTTGAAGTAAAGGAATACTGGATTGTCGATCCTGCCAATCGTACCGTGGAAGTATTGGGGCTCGAGGAAGGGAAATACAAGTCGGTCTGTTTCGCTTGCGTATCAGGAACTGCGCACTCTGCCCTCTTGTCAGATTTTCAAATCACTTTGGAAGAACTCTTTTCCCAGGGGATGTGAGCCAAACGCCATTCCCATCCAAACATGGCAAAACCTTTAACCATCACGAATCACAACCGCGACAGCGCGGGGATGACTTATATCTATCCTGTGGTTTCCCGCCGCGCTGGCGGTATTTCCATAGGTATCAATTTCAATCCCAACAATGCTTGCAATTGGCGCTGTATCTACTGCCAAGTACCCAAGCTTCAGCGGGGCGCCGCGCCCGGGATAGATTTTGCTTTGCTGGAAGAAGAGCTCAAATCCCTGATAGCCGACCTGAATTCAGGTGCTTTTTACCGGCGCTTCAAGGTTCCAGAACACTATCGGGTTTTGCGTGATATTGCCATTTCTGGCAACGGTGAACCGACCAGCCTCAAGGATTTTGACCGAGTCATCGTCTATCTGGACACCGTGTTCGAGCGTTTGAAGGTACCCCAAGACCTGAATAAGGTTATCATCAGCAATGGCAGCTTGGTTCATCACGAACCGGTTCAAAACGGTTTGCGGCAATGGGGAGAAATGGGGGGGGAGCTGTGGTTCAAATTGGATAGCGCTACCGGGGAAGGCGTCCAGCGAATAAACCACGCCGCGCTTTCACCCCAGAGAATGATGGCAAATCTGGAGATTGCCTCCCGTCGTTGCCCCACTTGGCTGCAAACTTGTTTGTTTACCCGGCACGGGCGATTACCCGACCCCAGGGAGCAACAAGCCTATCTGGATTTTCTCTATCGAGCGCGGCAGCGGAAGATTCCCCTCCAAGGCGTCATGCTATACAGTCTCGCACGTCCCTCCATGCAACCGGAGGCCGCCGAATTGGGGCCGATTCCCGAGGAGTTTTTAACCTCCTTTGCCCAGCGGATTCGCCAGTTGGGAGTTTCTGTCAAAATCACGCCATAACCCTATCGATTTCAGGGATTTAATTCAGTAAACTTAGCATTTCATACTTTGGGCAGAGAGGTTTCAATCATGCAATATTGTGCGTTTGTTCATACCAATCACAAACAATGGCTGGGGGCAGTGGTCGCTGCTTATGCCATGAAACGCAATTCCCCCAATGCCGACAAGTTTGAGGTCCAGATCATTGCCCATAAAGACTACCCTTTTCTCCACGAGCGGGAAGGGCAGATTTACCTGCGGGATGGCCAAAAACGTCCCTGGTTGAATGAAGATTTGCAGTCTTTTACCCCGCTACGCTTCATGCCGCCTGAATTGATGAATTACCAGGGCCGGGCAGTCGTGGTGGACCCGGATGTGTTTGCCGTCGGTGATGTGTGGGAACTGCTGTCCCGGGACATGGAAGGGGCCGCCATCCAATGCCGGATGCGCTCCGGCAGCAAAGGGCGGCGGGGTTGTTACGCCAGTAGCGTGATGCTCCTGGACTGCGCCAGGCTGACCCACTGGAAAACCGAAGAAACCTTCGCCAAGATGTTCGAATTCGAAGTCGATTACATGGACTGGATCTCCTTGAAATTGGAAAAGCCCGAGACCATCAAACTGTTCGAAAACGAATGGAACGATTTCGACCGGCTCACCCCGGCCACAAAAATGTTACATACCACCAAGCGCAAGACCCAGCCGTGGAAGACGGGATTGCCGGTGGATTTCCGGCCGGCGGAGAAGAAAAACCTGTGGGGCTTGATCCTGCGCACCCGCCGTCATTTGTTTGGCGAATACGCCTTGCTCGGTCACTACAGGCCCCATCCTGATCCCAATCAGGAGCGGTATTTCTTTGGCCTGGTCAAGGAGTGCCTGGAACAAGGCATTGTGACCGAAGCACAAGTCCGCGAGGAAATGCGCCAAAACCACGTCCGCCACGATGCGCTGGAAGTGATTGCCCGGCTTGAGCCCCTGGCGCCGCCTCCTGGACACCCATTGGGATGGGATAAAGTCGAGGAAAAAGTAGCCGCCTAAGAAATAAACAACGCTTTTACCCGCGCCGCAGTGATGGTCAATTCATTCACCGGCGCGGGAGGCCGGCCGGCGAATTTTTCTCCCAGCCAGACTGCCCGGCCAGACTCAATCAAGGCCCGGTGCATCCGGCGGATATCACGCCGCAACCGCTTTGGCGCAAAGGTTAATGCCAAGCTGCTGCGCCAGGCTTTCAGTTTGCGCCGATCCCAAAATGGCAGGGAAGATGACGGTTGAGTCAGCGATTCCCTCATGGCCCAATGGCCGTAGCCAAAGGGGAAAATATGGACAGGCCTGCCGGTAGCGCAAGCCTCGGCCAGCATCGAAATACTATCGCCGGTCACCACAATCGCTTGCGCCAGTCCCAAAAACCCCAAATAGGGATTGCCGCTGCCACCCGGTTGAAAGCGGTAAAGTTGTTTTGCCACGGTAATTTCCCGCTCCAAAATCGATACGGCTTCAAGCGGTGTCCGCGCGCTGGTTGAAATCAATACCGAAGCTGACATTTCCTTGGCCA
>JALSQY010000197.1 GCA_026985035.1 Methylothermaceae bacterium | reverse complement strand
TGCGTATCCCACTGAAGCCTGCCACCCATTCCACGTGAAGGTTGCCATCCAGACCACGGCAAAGCTGCCACCCATCGGAGCGTAGCGACGCGGGGAAAGTAACGTTAGTCTTCCGGGGTTCGATCTGTCAATGATCCGTTGTTGGAAGTCTGCTGTTTTCTGTTACTGCGTAACGTAATCTTCATGTCGTAATAGTCATTCTGTTGATCGCCCGGCAGTGTGTCGAAGAGTGCGCGTTCGGCATTGGCGATGGCGCTTTCCAGTATGGCTCTCTGCGTGACGCCGTAATAGGAGGCGAGACGTTTCAGGGTGTTTTTGGCGGGCAATGAGACCATCTGGTTGATGCGTTCGAGCAGGTCATCCGGCGCATCGGTGAACTTCAGGTGGCGGTCTCGGTAGGCGCGTTGGCGCTCGGTGTTGCTTTTTCTCATAGTCAGTCTCCTGGTGCGTTACGCAGTAACGGGTGATGACGGTGATGGAGTGGCGTCGTCGGGGTGCTTGGGGATGTGTTTACGCATGGATTCTCCGCGCAGTTCAAGCCGGTACGCGTTATGGATCAGACGATCGAGGATCGCGTCGGCCAGTGTTGGATCGCCGATGACGTCGTGCCATTTCTCGATCGGGAACTGACTGGTTGCGAGTGTTGACCGGGTCCCGTGGCGGTCTTCCAGGATCTCCAGCAGGTCACGACGATGCTCGGCGGTCAGTTTGGCCAGGCCCCAGTCATCCAGGATCAGGACCTCGGTTTTGGCGAGCGTGGCCAGGAGCTTGGAATAGCGGCCATCGCCTTTGGCGATGGCCATGTCCTGCAGGAGTCTGGGCAGGCGCAGATACTGGACCGTGTGCCCCTCACGGCAGGCCTTTTGTGCCAGTGCGCAGGCGATCCAGGTCTTGCCGACGCCGGTGGGGCCGGTGATGAGGATATTGAGGTGCTCGGTGACCCACCGACAGGTGGCCAGGGCGTGGATCAGCGATTTGTCCAGGCTCCGGGGATGGCGATAATCGATGTCTTCGAGGGCGGCCTGGTGCTTGAGTCTGGCCCGACGTAGTCGGCTGGTCAGACGCCGATTCTCACGCTCGGTTAACTCGCGATCAACCAGCAGTCCGAGGCGCTCTTCAAAAGCCAGTTCCTCGATATCCGGCATCTGCATCTGCTCGGCCAGGGCAACGGCCATACCGGTAAATTTCAGTGCCCGGAGCTTGTCCAGAGTGGGATGTGTCAGCATGTGATAGTCCTTCTGTCAGTGGTAATAGGACGGGCCACGGATGTTGTTGTGGTCCTCGGGTAATGCCAGTTCCTGTTGCTCGGCGATTGGCTTGTCATCCAGTCGATGCTTGAGGATGGACTCGATACTTTTGTAGCTGTGGCTGCCCAGGGTCAGGGCGCGGCGGCAGGCCGCCTCCAGACGGGCATCTCCGTACGCCTTGCCCAGACGCAAAATCCCCAGGCAGGAGCGGTAGGCCTGCTGGGGGTGCTTGCGGGATATCAGCACGGTCTGGATGAGTTTTTCCGTGGCCGGCCCGGTCTTTGCGGCCCAGTTGGATAACCGCTCGGGTGACCAGTCGCCCGCCTGGCGGTGTGACTCGGGCATATGGGCCGTGACGGTCGTATGGCGTCCCTTTTGCCAGGATCGCCGGTGACTGGCGACACGCTTGCCGCGGTAAAAACATTCGAGGGTGTTTCGGGTGATGCGCACATCCAGCTGTTTCTTGATCAGGGCATGCGGCACCGAGTAATAGTGGCCGTCCACCGCCACGTGGTAATCGATGTGTACACGGGCCTTCTTCCATTCGGCATACACGTAAGGCGTTGCCGGCAGGGGTTGCAGCGCTGGTTGATCAAGGCGCTCGAAGTGTTCCCGGCGTGATCCCGTCAGTTTTTTGAAGAGCCGGGTGTTGAGCTTTTCCAGCAACGTACGGATGGCTCCATTGAGTTCGGCCAGGGAGAAGAAGGAGCGGTGGCGAAGCGCCGCCAGGATCCAGCGTTCGACCACCAGCACGCCGGCTTCGACCTTGGCCTTGTCACGCGGACGACGGACACGGGTGGGTAAGACCGCAACGCCATAATGCGAGGCCATGTCCTGGTAGGTGGGATTGGTATCGGGCTCGTAACGGTGGGCCTTGCTTACACCGGAGCGTAAATTGTCGGGCACAACCAGTTCCGGTACACCGCCAAGATAGGTGAAGGTACGCACATGCGAGCCGATCCAGTCCGGCAAGCCCTGTGACCAGGTGGCCTCGGCATAGGTGTAATTGGAGGCACCGAGTACGGCGATGAAGATTTGCGCCTCACGGATCTCACCGCTGGTTTTGTCGACCACCGGCGCTGTCTGTCCGGCATAATCCACAAACAGCTTCTCACCCGCCCGGTGATCCTGGCGCATGACCACATCCAGCTTGCCCCGCCAGGCGCGGTAGTGCTCACAAAACCAGCTGTATTGGTACCCCTCGGGGTGGGTTGCCCGGTATTCCTGCCAGAGCAGGAACAGGGTGACGCTTTTTTTGCTTCGCAGCTCCTGATGCACGACCGACCAGTCGGGCATACCGCGCGCCTGTGCCGGTAGCGCCGGCGGGAGCGGAAACAGCAGCCTCTCCAGTGCCGTCTCATCCAGTCCGGATGGCAGCGGCCAGCCCAGACCGGCCTGGGCTGCACGGCGCAGATATTCGCCAACCGTGGGGCGGCTAATCCCGCAGGCCTGGGCGATTTTCCGGTTACTTAGGCCCTTGTCCCATTTGAGACGCAGGACCTCTTTGATTTTTCGCATGGATAACCTCTTCGCTGGCATCTGGCCTTCCCTTCAATAGAAAAGGACCAGAATACCCTTGAGTTATCCCGCGTCGGGCGGCTCCGAAATGTGCTCTCAGACACGCGGCCAGGGTGGCAGCTTTGCCCTGGAATCAGTGGCAGCTTTCGTCTGGAATGGGTGGCAACCTTGCGCTGGAATCAGTGGCAGGCTTGGTGTGGAATACGCA
>JALSQY010000196.1 GCA_026985035.1 Methylothermaceae bacterium | reverse complement strand
TTTTGGAGGCATTTCCAGAAACGTTTGCTGATCGTGACAAGCCCTGTTGGACCGGCAATCCCTTGCGCCCGGAAATAGAAAAACTGGGCGGCAAGACCCGGGAAATTAGTCAGCCATTGCGCCTTCTCGTGGTTGGCGGCAGCCAGGGTGCCAAGATCCTGAATGAAACGGTACCGGTGGCTTTGGCTGACTTTCATCATCGAATTGAGGTATGGCATCAAACCGGCAAGATAATGCAAGCAGAAGTGAATGCCCAGTATCGCCGGGCTGGTTTACAAGCGCGAGTGGAGGCGTTTATTGACGATATGGCAGCAGCCTATGATTGGGCGGATTTGGTGATTTGCCGTGCCGGGGCGATGACCATAAGTGAGCTGGCGGCAGCAGGTCTCGCTGCCGTTTTGGTGCCCTATCCCCATGCCATTGACGATCACCAAACCCGTAATGCTGAATATTTGGCTTGGCGAGGGGCGGCTCGCTTGCTTCCGCAACCGGAATTGACCCCTTTGAGATTACGTCAGGAAGTGAACGATTTAATCCAACAGCCGGCGAAACTGATGTCGATGGGCCGGGCCGCTCGGCAAGCGGCGCGATTGGATGCCACGGAAACAGTGGCGAGGATTTGTCTGGAGGAAGCCTGTAATGGTGCCTAAATTTAAAGACCACGGCAGTTCCCGTGGAGACAATTTGCGGTCGGGAAGCGAACCGGTCCGGCGGCGGATGGCGAGAATCCGGCGCATCCATTTTGTAGGTATTGGCGGGGCCGGCATGAGCGGCATTGCCGAAGTGCTTCTCAATCTTGGCTACCGGGTATCGGGGTCCGATATTCGCGAAAGCGTTGCCTTGCAGCGTTTAAGAACCCTCGGGGCACAAGTATTTATCGGCCACGCGTCCCATTATGTGGAGGGCGCCGATGTGGTCGTCGTATCGAGCGCGGTGGCGCCGGACAATCCTGAATGGCAAGCGGCCAAAAAAAGGCACATCCCAGTCATTTCGCGGGCGGAAATGCTGGCGGAACTGATGCGTTTCCGTTTCGGTATCGCGGTAGCGGGCACCCACGGCAAAACCACCACCACCAGCCTGGTGGCCAGCATCCTGGGAGAGGCCGGCTTGGACCCGACCTTCGTTATCGGCGGACGCCTCAATAGCATTGGCAGCCACGCCGCGCTTGGGGAAAGCCCGTATCTGGTAGCCGAGGCGGATGAAAGCGATGCCTCATTTCTCCATTTGCAACCCATGATGGCCGTCGTCACCAATGTGGACCAGGATCACATGGCCACTTATGGGGGAGATTACCGCCGCCTGCAAGAAACCTTTGTCGAATTTCTGCATCATTTGCCGTTCTATGGCCTGGCGGTGATGTGCCGCGATGATCCGGGGGTGGAGGCAATTTTGCCGGAAATCAACAAGCCAGTAAAAACCTATGGCACCCATCCTGAAGCCGACGTGCGGGCCATTCAAATCCAGCCCAAGGGGTTGAAAACGCAATTTATTGTCGAAGCCGTTGACTTGGTTAACCCTTTGGCTTTGGAGATCAATCTGCCTGGCCACCACAACCTCTTGAATGCGCTGGCGGCGGTGGCGATTGCATTGGAGCTGGATATCCATCCCAGCGCTATCCGCCGCGCCTTGGCTGGTTTTGCCGGAATCGGCCGCCGCTTTCAAGTGGAGACGCTGCCGTGGGGTCAAGGGGAGGTGGTATGGGTAGACGATTATGGCCACCACCCCAAGGAAATCGAAGTCACCCTGGCCGCCGTCCGGCGTTCGTGGCCCGATCGGCGTTTAGTGTTGGTCTTCCAGCCTCATCGTTATAGCCGCACCCGTGATCTGTTCGATGATTTTGTCAGTGTGTTGGAAACCACCGATGAGTTGATACTGCTGGATGTTTATCCCGCTGGTGAAGCACCTATTGTCGGCGGCGATACCTTGGCCTTGGCGCGGGCGCTAAGAGGGCGGGGAAAGCCGCCCAGCCTGGCGGGTTTCCCGGAAAATGTACCAGAAGTGCTGCGAGGGACGTTGCAGCCGGGAGATGTGCTGTTGACCATGGGCGCTGGCAGTATTGGCCAACTTTCCGGCCAATTACCGGAAATGCTAAAAGAGTTAGAGCCATGATGACAAGCAAAAAAACAGCCTCGTTAAACGCGGTTCGTGGCGAACTGCATTTTGATGAACCTTTGAGCCGCTATACCAGTTGGCGGATCGGCGGGCCGGCGCAACGGTTTTTCCGGCCCGCGGATAAGGCGGATCTCATCCGGTTCTTACATACCCTGCCGGCGCACGAACCTCTCCTGTGGCTGGGTTTGGGCAGCAACGTGCTGGTTCGCGATGGCGGCGTCCGCGGCACGGTCATTTGCACTGTCAACCGGCTTTCCAACATGGCCTTGGAAAATGACTTGGTTTATGCCGAAGCCGGTGTGCCCTGTGCCCACGTGGCCCGGTTTTGCAGTATTCATGGCTTGACGGGGATGGAATTTCTGGCGGGGATTCCCGGTACCCTGGGCGGGGCGTTGGCCATGAATGCCGGTGCGTTTGGCAGCGAAACCTGGAACTGGGTGAATGCGGTGGAAACCGTGGATCGCCGCGGGGAGCTCTACCGCCGTAAACCTTCTGAATACGAAATCAGTTACCGCAGCGTTAAGGGGCCGAAAAACGAATGGTTTCTGGGGGCTTGGCTTAAGCCCCATCCGGGAGACATTCAGGAAGGCCAACGCCGCATTCGGGAGTTGCTGGCGCGCCGTAATCAAACCCAGCCCACCCGTTTTCCCAATGGCGGTTCCGTGTTCAAGAATCCCCCCGGCGATCATGCCGCCAGATTGATTGAGGCTTGCGGTCTCAAAGGGAAACAGATAGGAGGCGCCAAGATTTCGGAATTGCACGCCAACTTTATTATCAACATGGGCAATGCCCGCGCCAAAGATGTCGAGACCTTGATTGCCATTATCCGGGAGGAGGTAAAACGACAACACGGCATTGAATTGGAGCTGGAAATTCAAATCATCGGAGAACCTTGATGCCCAGAATCACCGATCCCAAGGCTTTTGGCAAGGTCGCTGTCTTGATGGGCGGCGCCAGCGCGGAGCGGGAAATCTCGTTACAAAGCGGCCAGGCAGTGCTGGCGGCATTGAAGCGCCGGGGAGTGAACGCAGTCGAAGTGGAAGTGGGCAAATACCCTTTGCCACCGTTGCTCGATCAGGATTTCGACCGGGTCTTCAACTGCCTTCACGGCCGTGGCGGCGAGGATGGTGTCCTCCAAGGCGCTCTGGAAGCGATTGATCTGCCCTATACCGGCAGCGGTATTTTGGGGTCGGCACTGAGCATGGACAAGGTGAGCTGTAAATTGTGCTGGCGGGGCGCCGGCTTGCCAACGCCTGAATGGGTCATTCTTGCCAGCGAAGCAGATTTGGAGCAGTGTGCCGACCAGTTGGGATTTCCAGTGATTGTCAAACCGGCCTTGGAGGGTTCCAGTCTTGGAATGAGCAAGGCCGAAGATATCGAGTCCTTGAAGCAGGCTTGGCTGAAAGCCAAGGAATTTGGCTGTCAGGTATTCGCCGAACGCTGGATCGAGGGGGAAGAATACACGGTAGGAATGCTCCAGGAAGCCATGTTGCCCTTGATCAAGCTGGAGACTCCCCGGACATTTTATGACTATGAGGCCAAATATCAGGCCGGCACCACCCGTTATCTGTCTCCTTGCGGACTGCCGTCCTTCCGCGAAGAAGCATTGCAAACCCTGGCGAAAAAAGCCTGTGATGTTCTCAGCGTCAGAGGCTGGGGACGGGTGGATCTGTTTCTCGATGGCGGCGGCCAGCCCTGGCTGATTGAGGTGAATACCGTGCCGGGGATGACCGATCACAGTTTGGTGCCCATGGCGGCGAAAGCGGCAGGTATGGAGATGGATGAACTGGCATGGCGGATTTTGGAGACCAGCTTTGATGAGGCTTGATCCCTATCGATTTACGGCCTGGATGGCGGGTACGGCTTCTTTGGTATGGCTGGCCTGGAGTGCCATGCAGACGATGCCCATCCGCTATGTACGGATTGAAGGCGAGTTACACCATTTGCGCCTCCCTGAAATTCGGGAAGCCCTGGCGCCATTGCTCGCTAACTATTGGGGGGTGGATTTGAAAGTTATTTCCCAGGCGGTACAAGCCTTGCCATGGGTGGACCGGGTCCGGGTGGAAAGGCATTGGCCCGATACCTTGGTGCTGCGGATCTGGGAACAAACGCCCTACCTTCGATGGGGAAAAAAAGCATTGATGAATCCCCGGGGTGACAGATTTGTTCCCATGGAAATAAAAGCGTATGACAGGTTGCCTTTATTGTCCGGGCCTGAAGGCTATCAAACAAGGCTGTTTCAAGCCTATGAGCAAATGCGGGCAGAACTGAAACCCTTGGGTTTGCGGATTTTGCGTCTGGAGGTAGACCAGCGCCGCAGTTGGCGAGTGATTTTAAACGATGGGCTGGAAATGGTATTGGGCAGAAAAGCGCCGTTGGAGGCTTTTCAAACCGTGGTTGGATCCCTTCAACAATTGGGCGGGGAGCGGCTGAAAAAAGTGCAGAAGTTGGATGCCCGTTATGAGCACGGCTTTTCAGTGTTGTGGAAAGCATCTGACCGCAAAGGTTCACGGTAATACTATGGCAAAACGAAAGGAAAGAAACTTTATTGTTGGACTGGATATCGGCACTTCCAAGGTGGCTGCCATCGTCGGCGAAATCAATGCGGAAGAAAACGAAATCGAAATTGTCGGCATCGGTGTTCATCCCTCTACAGGTTTAAAGAAAGGAGTGGTGGTCAATTTGGAGGCTACTGTCCAGGCAATCCAACGGGCCGTGGAAGAGGCCGAGCTGATGGCCGGCTACCAGATCCATTCGGTGTATGTGGGCATAGCCGGCAGTCATATCCGCAGCCTCAATTCCCACGGAATCGTGGCAATCAAGGACAAGGAAGTGGGGCAGGCGGATGTGGACCGGGTGATTGATTCGGCCCGGGCCGTGGCCATCCCTGCAGATCAGAAGATTCTCCACATTCTCCCCCAGGAATACATTATTGACAGCCAAAATGGCATCAAAGAACCGGTCGGCATGGCGGGCATCCGTTTGGAAGCCAAGGTGCATATCATTAGCGGCGCGGTCAGCGCCGCCCAAAATCTGGTCAAATGTATCCGCCGCTGCGGTCTGGAAGTGGAAGACATCATCCTCGAACAGTTGGCATCTTGTTATGCGGTGTTGAGCCAGGACGAGAAGAATCTCGGAGTTTGCCTGGTGGATATCGGAGGGGGAACCACTGATATCGCGGTATTTACCGATGGCGCTATCCGCCATACCGCCGTCATCCCTATCGCCGGAGACCAAATTACCAATGATATCGCGGTGGCGCTGCGTACTCCTACGCACCACGCCGAAAGAATCAAGATTGAATACGCCAGCGCCCTGACGCAATTGGCGGATATCGACGACATGATTGAGGTGCCCAGTATCGGCGACCGTCCGCCGCGGCGGATTTCCCGCCACCATTTGGCGGAGATTGTCGAGCCGCGCTGTGAGGAGTTGATGTTGCTGGTGCAGTCGGAGTTGCGCCGCAGTGGCTTCGAAGATCTGATTGCTGGCGGCATCGTGTTGACGGGCGGCAGTTCGAAAGTCACGGGGCTGGTGGAATTGGCGGAAGAGATTTTTCATATGCCTGTACGGCTTGGCATGCCCCGTCATGTGACTGGCTTGACGGATGTGATACGCAATCCCGCCTATGCAACAGGGGTGGGGTTGCTGTTATTCGGTTATGAAAATCAAGCATCATTGGCAAAGTTATCGCGGGGGGGCTCTACCCTGGCGGCGATATGGCAGCGGATGTGCAGTTGGTTTCAAGGGAATTTTTAAGGGGTAGAACTTAAATAGGGTCTATATTTTATTAATCAGTGAGGAGAGAAAAATGACATTTGAAATCGTAGACGACTATAGCCAGAACGCGGTCATTAAAGTGATCGGCATTGGCGGCGGCGGCAGTAATGCTGTGGATCATATGGTGAGCAGCAGCATCGATGGCGTGGATTTTATTTGCGCCAATACCGATGCACAGGCCTTGCGCAAATCGTCGGCCAAAACGGTATTGCAGATTGGCAGTGAATTGACAAAAGGGCTCGGTGCCGGTGCCAACCCGGAAGTGGGCAAACAAGCCGCCATGGATGACCGGGACCGGATTCAGGAAATGATTCACGGCGCTGATATGATCTTTCTGACTGCCGGCATGGGGGGCGGTACGGGAACCGGCGCCGCGCCTGTTTTTGCGGAAATCGCCAAGGATCTTGGCGTGCTGACGGTGGCGGTGGTGACCAAGCCGTTTCCTTTTGAAGGCGGCAAGCGGTTGGCGATTGCCGAAAAGGGAATCGAAGAACTGGGCCAATACGTGGATTCCCTGATCACCATCCCCAATGAAAAATTGCTCCAGGTGCTGGGGGAAGAGTCTAGCCTGCTGCAGGCATTTGCTTCCGCCAATGACGTGTTGCTAGGCGCGGTGCAGGGCATTGCCGAATTGATTACCCGCCCGGGCTTGATCAACGTGGATTTTGCCGACGTGCGCACGGTCATGTCGGAAATGGGGATGGCGATGATGGGCACCGGCGCCGCCAGTGGCGAAGGGCGGGCCAAAGAAGCGGCTCAGCGGGCGATTTCCAGCCCCTTGCTGGAAGATGTCAATCTGCAAGGCGCCCGGGGCGTGTTGGTCAATATCACCGGTGGTCTGGATCTCTCCATTGGCGAGTTCGACGTGGTCGGCAATACAGTCAAGGAATATGCTTCCGAAGATGCCGTGGTGGTGGTGGGTACCGTGATCGACCCGGAATTGCAGGACGAGGTGCGGGTGACGGTAGTGGCTACCGGCTTGGCTGGCGCCAAGTCAACCGCCGCAGAACCACCCGTCAAACTGGTGGAAAAGAACACCAGTGGCGAAGTGGACTACGACAAGCTGGACCGCCCCACAGTGATCCGCAAACAGCCCGAGCGGACCCGGGAAACCCGTATGCCTGCTTCCGGTGGGCAAGCGGAAGATTTGGACTACCTGGATATTCCCGCTTTTTTGCGGCGGCAAGCTGATTAATCGCAACAAGGCAGATGGTGGTTTGGCAAGCGTGCCAGGGCTGTCAAACCACCATTTTTTGCTGACGCTTGTGTCATAAACGCATGGGCATGACGATGAAGCGCACGCTGGGATCTTCGCCATCTTCAATCAGACAGCTGAAAGTCTGGTCGGCGAAAGACAGCCGGACCTCGTCGGAATCGATATGGGCAAGAGCGTCGCCCAAATACCCGGCGTTGTAACCTGCATGAAAAGATTCCCCCTGGAAATTGACTTCCAGTTCTTCTTCGGCTTCTTCCTGATCCGGATTATGGGCGCTCAGCTTCAATAGATTGGCACCTGCTTCCAGTCGAATCCCCCTGAACTGTTCGTTGGAGAGAATGGAGACCCGGCTGATAGCGTCTTTCAGTTCCTGCCGGTCGCAGGTCAAGATCCGGCTGATGTCCTGGGGAAAGACGCGCCGGTAATCGGGGTAGCGGCCTTCAATGAGTTTGCTGAAAAAGATTATTGAAGGTAGTTCAACCCGGATATTGTTCGAACTGAGCTGGACGGTAACGTTTTCATCGCCGCTCAATAGGCGGAACAATTCTTGCGCTCCCTTGCGGGGAAGAATGGGTTGCGAGAGGGTGGCCGCAGGTTCAAGCAAGCTTTGCTCGCACCAGGCCAGTCGGTGACCATCGGAAGCCACCGTCCGGATTGTCTGTCCTTCCAGCTCCAGCAGCAAGCCGTTGAGATAATAGCGCACATCTTGTTGGGCCATGGCATAGAGGGTTTTGGCCAGTAGTTTTTTCAAGGCTTCGGCCTTCAATTGGACTTCCGCCGTCACTTCTCCCAGGGAGAATTCGGGGAAGTTATCACAGGGCAGGGTGGCCAAGGAAAAACGGCTGCGTCCAGCCTTGATTTGCAAGCTTTTTCCTTCCTTCAATTCGCCATGAATAATAGAACCGCCAGGTAATAATCGGCAAATATCGAGCAATTTCCGGGCCGAAGTCGTGGTTTCGCCGTTTTCGCCCGATACTTCAGTGGTGGCAATGAGCTCGATTTCAAGGTCGGTTCCAATCAAGGTCAATTGCCCTTCCTTCACACGGAGCAACACATTGGAAAGGATCGGCAAGGTTTGGCGTCTTTCGATGACGCCGGCTACTTTTTGCAGGGCTTCGAGTAGATCTTCTCGGGCAATGGAAAATTGCATCGGATCTTGAGATTCCTAGTTGGTCAGCATATGGAGCAAGGTAGCGTAATCTTCGGCGATTTTGCTGTCGGTTTCTTTAAGCTGGGCGACTTTGCGGCAAGCATGAAGCACCGTGGTGTGATCCCGGCCACTGAAGAATTCGCCAATTTCGGGCAGGCTGTGATTGGTCAATTCCTTGGCCAATGCCATGGCAATCTGCCGGGGGCGGGTGATGGAGCGGGTGCGCCGGTTGGATAAAAGGTCCGCCACCCGGATTTTGTAATATTCCGCCACGGTTTTTTGGATATTATCCACGCTGATCAGTTTGTCCTGCACCGCTATCAAGTCCCGCAAGGCTTCCTTGGTGAACTCAAGGGTAATCGGGTCGCCGGTAAATTGGGCCCGGGCTATGACCCGCCGCAATGCGCCTTCCAGTTCCCGGATGTTGGAGCGGATGCGCTTGCCGATGAAAAAGGCCACATCCGGAGGCAAGGCGACGCCCCAATTTTGAGCCTTGGCCAGCAGAATAGCCACCCGGGTTTCCAGGTCAGGCGGTTCGATGGCCACCGGCAGGCCCCAACCGAAGCGGGATTTGAGCCGTTCTTCCAATCCTTCGATTTCCTTGGGATAGCGATCGCAGGTGAGGACCACCTGGCGTTTGTTTTCCAACAAGGTGTTGAAGGTATGGAAGAATTCTTCCTGGGAACGTTCCTTGCCGGCGAAAAACTGAATATCGTCAATCAGAAGCGCGTCCAGTGACCGGTAATATTCTTTGAAAGCATTGATGGCATTGTGCTGCAGGGCGGTGACCATATCGGAGACAAAGCGCTCGGAATGGAGATAGACCACGCTGGCATTGGGGTTTAGTTGCAGGATCATGTTGCCGATGGCGTGCATCAAGTGGGTTTTGCCCAGGCCAACGCCGCCATAGATAAATAGGGGGTTATAGGCATTGCCCACATTTTCCGCCACTTGCCTGGCGGCCGCCTTGGCAAACTGATTGGATTTGCCTTCCACAAAAGTGTCGAAAGTAAAAGCGGTATTGAGATTATGATTGACCGGTTTTTTGGCTGTTTTGGTTTTTTTGGCGCCAAAGGTCGGCCGCTCGGGGGCAGAGGCAGTCTCTTCGCGAGCGCCGATTTCGAGGGTGACCTGGGTTTGATGGCCATCCTGCTTTGGCAGGGCGGCGTTGATTTGCTCGAAAAAATGGTCTTTCACCCAATCCAGGACAAAACGGTTGGGTGCCAAAAGCCGTAATTCACCGCCATTTTCCACTGCCTGCAAAGGGCGGATCCAGGTATTGAACTGCTGCGGCGGAATTTCATTTTCGAGTTTTTGGATGCAGTGGTTCCAGAGGTCGCTCATGGGATATTGGCCTAGTACGGAATTAAATTTCTATGGGAGCTCTAATGACTCGTTCATGGGTTCTCAGAACGTATCGAACGAAAATCGCGCTTTGTATTCGATACGCAAAACCAAGCGCCTGCCGCACCTGATCTTGGCGGTGCCCCTCTTCGTCGGGAGAGTCCGAATAATCGCCCTTTTTCAGAAGCGGGAGAGATACTATACCGGATTTAAACCTCCCAGGCAGCATTGACATTTGTGCTTGTTCTGCGTATGATTCTTTGTCTTTTTTCTATATTTATCAAATAATTAACTGAAGGCCGGAAACGATGAAAAGAACCTATCAACCCAGCAAAATCAAACGAGTACGAACCCATGGGTTCCGTGCCCGGATGCGCACCAAGGGGGGGCGGAAAGTCATTGCGTCCCGCAGGGCAAAAGGGCGGGCCCGGTTGGCACTGTAATCCCAATTTCTTGGCGGGCGAAGGCTACACTTTCCCGAAAAGCCGAAGGTTACTGAAAGCATCGGATTATGATTATGTTTTCAGCGATGCGCGGGCCTCAAGCGATGCTTATTTTACCATTCTGATGCGGCCTAACAATAAGGGTTATGCGCGGTTGGGGCTGGCCATTTCGAAAAAGAAGATCAAATTGGCGGTGGAGCGCAACCGGCTCAAGCGCTATATTCGGGAAAGTTTCCGCTTGCATCAGCATGAACTGCCCGCCATGGACATCGTGGCGATGGCAAAACCGGCGGCAGCGGGCGCGGAGAGAAAAGAACTATGGGAATCCTTGGCAAAGCATTGGCGGCGGTTGACAGCGGCCTATCCCTCGGTTTGAAAGCAGCAATTCGTGGTTACCGGTTTTTTCTCAGTCCCTGGCTGGGAAGCCAATGCCGTTTTTATCCCACCTGCTCCCAATATGCCTTGACCGCCATCGATCGATATGGCGCGCTTGCCGGCAGTTGGCTCGCCATCCGCCGGCTCTTGCGCTGTCATCCCTGGCATCCCGGCGGACTGGATCCTGTCCCAGAGAAACTTGGAAAACAACAACATGGATAATCTTAGATTCTTACTCTTCATTCTTTTCGTCTTTTTGGGCTATATGTTGTGGAGCGCATGGCAACAAGACTACGGTCCCAAGCCTCCGGTGCCCCAGCAACAACCAGCGGCCGGCACCGCGCCTGCCTCCGCTTCGTCTCCGGATGCCACACCTGAAGTGACAACCACCGCGCCGGCCGTGGAACCCGCCGTTGGCCAAACTGCTGCTGCCGCCGCGGCAAGCCCCGGGCGGATTGTGGTCCGGACCGATGTGGTGCGGGCGGAGATTGACTTGTTGGGCGGGGATATCAAAGTAGTCGATTTGCTGAAATATCCGGTTTCCAAAAAACACCCCGATCAGCCGGTACGGCTGTTGACCGACGAGCCGATGGGACTGTTCGTCACCCAGACCGGGTTTCTCGGAGAGGAAAAAATAGCGCCCAAGCATACCGTTCCCTGGCAAGGCAGTCCCGGGGAATATGTTTTAAAACCCGGGCAGGGTGAACTGCGCATTCCTTTGACGTGGACCAACGGCGAAGGCCTGAAAATCACCAAGACGTTTGTTTTCAAGCCCGGCAGTTACGAAGTGGGTCTTCATTATCAAGTGGACAACGGCTCCTCCCAGGTCTGGAAAGCCCATCAATATGGCCAATTGAAACGCAAGCGCCCCACAAAGACCAAGGGCAATACTTTTATCCGGACCTTTACCGGCGTGGCTTGCCGCACGGCGGATGAGCCCTACGAAAAGTTTTCCTTCGACGATATCGAAGACCTGCCCTTGACCTGGGAAGCGGAAGGCGGGTGGTGCGCCATGATTCAGCACTATTTCATTGCCGCCTGGCTGCCCCCGGAAAATCAGCTCAACCATTTTTATACCAAGGCACTGCCGCAGCAGACTTACATTGTCGGTTCCTATGCGCCAGCGACCACCTTGGCGCCGGGCGATGCCACCAGCATGGACGTGCGCTTCTATATCGGCCCCAAACTGCAGCGGGTTCTGGAAAAGGTGGCGCCGGGGCTGGAACTGACCGTGGATTTCGGCATTTTCACCTTCATCGCCAAGCCCATCTTCTGGCTGCTGGAGCAGTTCCACAAATATTTTGGCAATTGGGGCTGGGCGATCATCGCCACCACGGTGGTTATCAAAGCCTTGTTTTATCCCTTGTCGGCCGCCAGTTACCGTTCCATGGCCAACATGCGCAAGCTGCAACCGAAGATGCAGGCGTTGAAAGAGCGCTTTGGGGACGATAAACAGAAATTCAATCAGGCCTTGATGCAGCTTTACCGCCAGGAAAAGGTCAATCCCTTGGGAGGGTGTTTGCCGATCTTGGTGCAAATCCCGGTATTCATTTCCCTCTACTGGGTGCTGGTGGAAAGTGTCGAATTGCGTCAGGTGCCTTTTGTGCTGTGGCTGGACGATTTAACCTCGCGCGATCCCTATTTTATCCTACCCATGTTGATGGGGCTTACGATGTGGATTCAGCAAAAGCTGAGCCCGCCGCCCACCGATCCCGTCCAGGCCCAGGTGATGAAAATGTTCCCTTTGATCTTCACCGTCTTCTTTGCCTTTTTCCCTGCCGGATTGGTGCTCTACTGGGTGGTGAATAACACCCTCTCCATTGTTCAGCAGTGGTATATCAACCGCAAGATCGAAGCGAGCAGCAAACCCGCTTGATTCCCGACCAAGACATAATTGCCGCCCCTGCCACGCCTCCCGGGAGGGGGGCGGTGGCAATGGTGCGCATTTCCGGGTCTGGTCTCGCCTCTCTGGCTCAATCACTTACCAAGCGCCGGTTACTGCCGCGCCGGGCCCATTTTGTCTCTTTTCACGACAGCGACGATACCGTCATTGACCGGGGGTTGGCCCTTTATTTCCCCGCGCCGGCTTCTTTTACCGGCGAAGATGTGCTGGAACTCCATTGCCACGGCAGTCCCGTGGTGGTGGAAATGCTCCTCAAACGCGTATTTCAATTGGGCGCCCGCCCTGCCCAGCCGGGCGAGTTCAGCCGCCGGGCGTTTTTGAACGGCAAGCTCGATCTGGCCCAGGCGGAAGCCATCGCCGCCCTCATCGAAAGCACCTCGGAGCAAGCAGTGCGGGCGGCAGGGCGCTCCCTGGAGGGCGAATTCTCCCGCCGGATACAGGCTTTGGTTGAGGAATTAACCCTGCTGCGGGTCCAAGTGGAAGCCGCCATCGATTTCAGCGACGAGGACATCGATTTCATCGCCGAAGGCGACGTGAGCCAGCGCCTGGAAAAGGTATTGGTGCAATTGCGGGCGGTGCAATCCAGTGCCCGCCAAGGCCATTTATTGCAGCAAGGCATGACGGTGGTGATTGCGGGCAAGCCCAATGCCGGCAAATCCAGCCTGTTGAACCGCCTGGCGCAGCGCGACGCCGCCATCGTCACCCATTTGCCCGGCACCACCCGCGACTTGCTACGGGAAACCATTCAAATCGACGGCATGCCCTTGCATGTGATCGATACCGCAGGCATCCGCCAAGGCGGCGATGTGATCGAGCAAGAAGGCATGCGCCGGGCCCGGGAAGCGATGCAACAGGCCGACCGGATTCTGCTGGTGGAAGATGCCGCTTCACCTGGCCGGGAGGAAACCGGGGTGCGGCTGCCATCGGCTATTCCCCTCACCCGTATCAAAAACAAAATCGACTTGACCCGGCATAAGCCAGGCATGCAGGAAACCGGGGCGGAAACCGTAATTTGCCTCTCCGCCAAAACCGGCGCCGGCCTGGAAGATTTGCGCCGGCACCTGAAAACCTGCATGGGGTTCGACGCCGAGGCGGAAGACACCGTGGCCGCCCGCCGCCGCCACCTGGAAGCCCTGCAGCGGGCCGGGGACCACCTGATCCAGGCCGGGGAAGAGCTGGCAGCGGGCCGGGCCCTGGAGCTGGTGGCCGAGAACCTGCGTCTGGCGCAACAGTCGCTGGGTGAAATCACCGGCGAATTGACCACCGAGGACTTGCTGGGCAGGATATTTTCCGAATTTTGCATCGGCAAATGAAATGCATCG
>JALSQY010000195.1 GCA_026985035.1 Methylothermaceae bacterium | reverse complement strand
CCATGAGCGCGGAACTGGAAGATCCCTATATTCTCATCCATGACAAGAAAATCTCCAATATCCGGGATCTGTTACCGGTATTGGAGAAAGCCGCCAAGGCCGGCAAACCCTTGCTGATTATTGCCGAGGATGTGGAAGGGGAAGCCTTGGCAACCCTGGTGGTGAACAATATGCGTGGCATTCTTAAAGCCTGCGCCGTCAAAGCACCTGGTTTTGGCGACCGCCGCAAAGCCATGCTGCAAGATATCGCGGTTCTCACGGGTGGCAAGGTGATTTCCGAAGAAGTCGGCCTGAGCCTGGAAAAAGCCGAGTTGGAAGATCTGGGCCGGGCGAGAAAGGTCCGGGTGGATAAGGAAAATACCACCATCGTGGATGGCGCGGGCGATAAAGAAGCCATTGAGGGACGTATCAAGCAAATCCGGGCCGAAATCGAAGAAACCACCTCCGATTATGACCGTGAGAAATTGCAGGAGCGGTTGGCCAAATTGGCTGGTGGCGTGGCTGTGATTAAAGTCGGCGCCGCCACCGAAGTGGAGATGAAGGAGAAGAAAGCCCGGGTGGAAGATGCCCTGCATGCAACCCGCGCGGCGGTGGAAGAAGGCATCGTTCCCGGTGGCGGGGTGGCTTTGATTCGGGTGCAAGGCAAGCTCCAAGGCCTGGAAGGCAAGAATCACGATCAAACCGTCGGGATCAACATTCTGCGCCGCGCCATTGAAGAACCCTTGCGCCAGATTGTCAGAAACGCCGGTGAGGAATCTTCAGTCGTGGTGCACAAGGTGCAAGAAGGCAGCGGCAATTTCGGATATAACGCCGCAACGGGAGAGTATGGGGATATGATTGAAATGGGAATCCTGGATCCCACCAAGGTGACCCGCTCCGCCCTGCAAAATGCCGCTTCCGTGGCCGGTCTCATGTTGACGACGGAAGCAATGGTGGCGGAACTTCCGAAAGAGGAAAAAGCCCCTGCCTCTCCAGGGATGGATGAAATGATGTAAATTCATCTCAAGTAAGGGTGATTCCAGAAAGCCCCGCCTGGCAGGCGGGGCTTTTTTTTACGGAAAATTCCTTATTCATTGTATTGATTATTAACTTTATGCCGTCAAGATGTTCCAGTCTTCCCTTCTTGGGGACGCCGTAAACCTGTCCATGGGGGCTTGATGGCGTCCATCCAGGCCGCCAACACCCGCGAAAGGAAGACTGGAACATCTCATTTAGGGGGCAATGATCATAAATCTGCCAAATATTTATAGGGATAGGAGATTAATCCCTGTAAGGAAACAAGCTATTTCTTGACGCAAATGCCGGTGCTATACTCAAAAGCAAGGTTGGTTTTGAAAGAGGTGGCATTGATGAAAAACGAACAAGTCATTCCCCAGGTCAATATTCAAGAATATTTCCGGGAAGTAGTAGCCAGTGCGTTGGCGAATCAAAAAAAGGAAGCCGATGAAGAAACAGTATTTTACGTAGTCAATTTGCTGGCTTATTTCATCCGCAGCGAGCGTCTGTTTATTGATACCGAAGAGGGCGCCATGCTGCAACCTTTGGCGCAGATCTATGCCGAGGCGGTTGAGGCGTCATCTACCGAAGCGCAAAGCCGCAGCCTGCAACGATTGGGTGATGTCGCTTTATTGATTGCCGGAGTATTTTCCGATAGCTTGAACCGCAAATTAGTTGATGTGGATTACTACATCGCCATGGGGGGCAGTGCCTACGGCCACCTTGCCGATTTGATCAAGGATTCTTTCCGGGGCAAGGCGCTGGGCGGGATTTTTTCTGAACTCTCGCAGAAATTCGGGGATTTCGTCGAAGTGCTGGGAGAAGTCAGCGAGCGGGCTCATTTGACTTCTTCCAGTGATGTCATGCGGCTGTACGAGGTTTGGCTGCGTACCGGCAGCAAGCGGGCGGAAGCGCGTTTGCGCCGCTTGGGGATTGATCCCATTCCTGGATTACTCTGCCAGCATTGACGTGCCATGTCCCTCTATCCCTTGCAACGTTTGCTGGAACGTATTTACGCGGTGGAGATCGGTTACCAGGTGGATGATTTCCTGGTGACTGATCCCCAGTGGGTGGCTCAAGTGGATACCAGTCCGGATGCCCGGTTGATCAAAGAGAAACTATTGGTGATGCAACAAGACGATGCCCTCGAGCTGTCTTTGTTTCTCGATCCGGAGGTGATATCGTGCCTGGCTGAGCACGACCCTTTTCAATCCTTGCACGATGAGAATCTGCAAGCTTTTTTGTTGGCTTTGGAAGGAGTCAGCCATTTTCTCTACCTGGGTTGGAATGCCGGCCTTGACCGCAGTGTCACGCTTTTGGAGTTGGAATTACAGGCGGAAGTGGACAAGTATGTGTCCGCCTTGTCATTGATCCGAAAGCAATTTAAGGGCCGTGTGCCCCGGGAGCTGCGGGCCAGGCTTTTCGAGCGTTGTATTTTTGACGGCACATTGCAAGAAGGGCAATTAACTCGCTACAAAGACGCCAATCGTTATGCCGGGAAGTATTGCTGGCAGCTGGAAAACCGTTATCTGAAACGAAAACAAATTGCCGCCATGTGGCAGGATTTGCGTCATTTTTACCGCTTGCCTCAGGGGCAAAAGCTCCGCCGGATTGATTTTTCCTGAAACCGACCTAAAACGACGGCTGGCTAATCTGAAAGCCCCGCTTTTGCAAAAGTTTGACGATACCCTCATTTCCTATCATATGGGCCGCGCCGATGGTGACGAAACAGGTTTTTCCGTCTTCCAGTTGGAGCAATGTATTGGTCATATTATGATTGCGGTGGGTGAAAATGGCTTGATATAGCGGTTGCGTGGCTGGGTCGGCAAAGGCTTTACGGGTGAGCCGTTCCATTAACCCGGATATTTCACCAGCCGGCTCTGGGCCTCTGGATAAATAACTGATGTAATAAACATAAATCACGTTGATTCATGACAAAAGGCAAGATCCATTTTGTCCCCGGCCCAAATCCTATCCCGGC
>JALSQY010000194.1 GCA_026985035.1 Methylothermaceae bacterium | reverse complement strand
GGGGACTATCGCCCGTAGGGCCGATTAATATGTCTTTCAGCCGCGCCTCGAAGCCACAGGCTTTTAAATTTTGTATTATTATTGATAATCATTATCATTAGTAATAAAATATGTCTCCTCAGTTTTGTGAGATTACAATCAGGAGACGAGAATGAAATTGAAAGCAAGCGTGGCAGCCATGTTGGGGGGGGTGTCTCTGACGATGGCGAATGGGATGGTTGTCGCTGACGATATGCCGACTAACCGGGAGTTATGGGAGATCGTCAAACAACAGCAGAAGGAAATCGAAGCTCTCAAAGCCCAATTGAAGGCTGGAAAAAAAACTACTCACGAGCCAGCCAAACCAGTGGCAGAAAAAGAGGAAGTAAAGGAGCTGAAGCGCAAGACTTCTATCTTGGCCCAGGAACTGGAGAAAATGCGCACCTTGCTGGTTATTCCCGAAGAGCCCCAATATAAAAGCATGTATGGCCTGGGGCCGGCGGCGTCCAAGGTGTATCAGGTAGGCAAGGGGCTTTCCATCGGGGGATACGGGGAAGGGCATTACACTGTTCTGACTGACAATCAAAAGGGGAAAAAAGATCGAGCGGATTTGACCCGTCTGGTGCTTTATACCGGTTATAAGTTTAACGATTGGATTTTATTCAACAGTGAGCTGGAGTTTGAGCATGCAACTACCGGAGAAGGGTCTGAAGAAAAAGGCGAGGTTTCCGTCGAATTTGCCGCTTTGGACTTTTTCCTTGATCCCCGGGTAAATATTCGAGCCGGTTTGGTTTTGATGCCCATGGGATTTATCAATACTATTCACGAACCACCCTTTTATTTCGGCAACAATCGGCCCGAGGTAGAAAGACGCATTATTCCTTCCACCTGGCGGGAATTGGGCGTGGGGTTGTTCGGCGAGCTGCTTCCGGGGTTGACCTATACCACCTATGTGGTCAACGGTATGGATGCCAGCGGTTTTTCATCCAGTGGCTTTCGTGGCGGACGTCAGGGCGCCAGCAAGGCCAAGGCAGAAAATCTCGCCTGGGTGGGGCGGGTGGATTATGCCGTGCCGCAATTGACCGGTTTAACGGTGGGCGCCTCTGCCTATTTGGGCAATTCCGGCCAGGACGGGATTGGCGGCGCTGATGTTTTCACCCAACTATATGAAGGCCACGTGCAATGGAAGTACCGGGGATGGGAACTGCGTGCTCTGGGAGCATGGAGTCATATCGACGATGCCGGCAAGGTCAGTGCTGCAGTAGGGGAAACCGTGGGTGAAGCGCAATTCGGTTGGTATGCGGAACTTGGCTATAATATCTTGCCGTGGTTGATGCCGGAATCGACCCACTACCTGGCGCCATTTTTCCGGTATGAACAGTGGGATACGATTGCCGAGGCGCCAAGCGGCTTTGCCGACGATGACCGGTTCGACCGCCGTCTCTGGCAGATCGGGTTCAATTACAAACCGATTCCTAATATTGTCATCAAGGCAGATTACCGCAATATAGACGCAGACAGAGGGACGTTGGCCGATGAATTCAACGTCGGATTGGGTTTTATTTTCTGACCGGGGCTTGAGATTGAACAAACTGAGTGTATTACCGGCCGTTATCGGTCTGCTCCTGGCGGTGTTTTCCGCCGGGAGCTTGGCCAAGGTCTATTACAGCAAGCAGGAAGCCATGACCCTGGCTTTTGGAACGGCGGCCGAGGTCGAGATGTTGCCGGTATTTCTCACCGAGCAACAACGCAAAGAGATCGAACAGCTGGCCAGAACCAAGCTGGATTCCAATCTGTACACCTGGTATGTCGGCAAGCGGGCAGGGGAGGTTATCGGTTATGCCGCCATTGAGACCCATACTGTCCGGACCAAGCCGGAGACATTGCTGATTGTATTACGCCCGGATGGGCAATTACAGCGGATAGAAGTATTGGCTTTTCACGAACCTCCCGAATATCAGCCGCCAGAACGCTGGTTTGCCCAGCTTTTCGATAAGCCCATTGGGGATCTGCGCTTGGGCGGCGCGGTGGAGGGAATCACCGGCGCGACCTTGAGCGCTCGCGCCGCCCTCGACAGTGTGCGCAAGGTGCTGGCCATCTATCAAGTGGCAGTGGCCGGGCGGGATCAAAAATAATGCGATTTTTTGTCACTGGAGAACACCGGCGCAAGGCGTTGCTCAATGCGGTGATCTTGATGTTTCTGGGTTACGTTGCCTTATTCTGGGTGAGCAACGGATTGATGTATTTCCACAAAATGAGCCTGAATCCGGCATCGGTGGTTACCTATTATTTGGGATCGGAAGAAGATTTCCGTCCACCCCGCAGTTATGAAAGCCTTTTGGAAGTGACCCACTTCCATCTTTTCGCCATGGGCATGTTGGTGATGACGCTGGTACATTTGATGCTGATGACCGAACTGCCGGTAGGGATGAAAATTGTCCTCGGCGGATTGAGTTTTTTTGCTGCGGTGGCCAACGAAGCCGGTGGCTGGTTGGTGCGCTTTGTCCACCCCTGGTTCGCCTGGTTCAAGGTGGGCGCCTTTGTCTTGTTGGAGCTGACTTTACTGGCGCTGATGGTTGCTGTGGCCTGGTCTTTGGTCGCTTCCGGCAAGTTATCCAAGCGTCCCCGTCCCTGGCATGTGCATTGAATGGCGACAGGCATCCTTGCTTGATGAGTTCTCAGCTGCCTGTCAGCAGGCACCATTTCTGGTTCAAATAAATTTCCGCCGGCCGGTACTGGATTTTATAGGACATTTTTGGGCATTGAGCGATCCAATAGCCCAGGTAAAGCCAGGGCCGGTGCTTTCTGGCGGTTTCCTCAATTTGCCACAAGACGGCAAAAGTCCCCAGGCTCCGGTGCTGAAACTGGGGATCAAAGTAGGTATAAACCGCCGACAATCCTGTTTCCAGCATATCAGTCACAGCCACTGCCAGTAACTGCCGCTGATATCTGAATTCATAAAAAACCGTTTCACACCAGTTGCAAGTCAAGAAATTGATGTAGTCTTCCTCTGTGGAATCCACCATGGTACCGCCGGCGTGGCGGGAATGGAGATAACGTTTATATAAATCGAAGTGTTCTTGCCGGAATGCCGCTGGCTGAGGGATCACTTCAAGATCCTGGTTTTTGCGCAGGCAGCGCTTTTGACTGCGGTTGGGTCTAAAGCCTTCAACGGGGATGCGGATCGGAACGCATGACGAGCAAGTGCCGCAATGAGGCCGGTAGACTAAATTGCCACTCCGCCGGAATCCCCGGGAGACCAAATCCGAATAGGCGGCGGTGGAAAGGTCGATATCCGGGGGGAGAAACAACATGCGCGCCGTCTCGTCCGCCAAATAATCGCAGGGGTGGGGCGCGGTGACATAGAATTCTTGAAGATGCTGAAGATCTGAAAGCATTGGCGTATCGCCAGTCATGTCAATAGTGTTTACTATATTATGCACTACCGCCAATAGACAACTTGCCCATCAACGATTATGCACAGGGCAATCCCATGACTGGCGTTTTTCCCGTTAATGCTTGATATATTGAAGCCCCCTCTCCCTCTGGGAGAGGGGAGAATCGGTTCATGCGATTGTCCTGCCATTATGCAACCGGGTTAGATGTTGCTGGCCTGGACAGCCGCCAACAAGCCCAGGTGGACAATGGGTGACTGTTATGTGGCGATGTGAAAAATTGCCTTGCATCTTGATCCGTTCTGAAATAGGTTCCACAGTAACCTGTAAGAGACGTGAATCGTAATCCAATAGTGTTACAAAATGAAACAGCGCAAGTCGAAACAAGATTTCTCCGCCAACTGGATTGCAGGATTCATGATGATTGCGAGTTGGGGCAGCCATGGGCTTGCCGGACCTTGTAGCGGTATCCGGTTGGAGAGTGACAAAAGCCAGGGCGTGGTGGTTTTGGCCGATTTGTGTACCGAAGCCGATGAACTTTCCTTGGGTGCGGTCTTGCAGGTTCCCCCAGGCTCAAGGGTTTGGCTGAAAGCTCCTGATTCCGGACAGCAGGGCTATTATCAAATGGTCTGCCAGAACCGCCAGACCTCAACAGTGATCAAGATGCGATTGCAATCTCCCCGGTTGCCGTGGATTGATTTGCAGTCCGTGGGCATTTGCCGCCCCTGGAACGGTAAACGCTTGATGTGTGACAGCCGGCAGGGAGAAAAAAACGCTTTTGTATGCGTGGCGTCATTGATTGAAGTTCCGCTATGGGAAGAAGCGCCGGCCCTGGGTACATCATTGGTATTGCGTTCTCCGCTGGAGCAATCCGGCGCTGGCGAGGAAGGATACCCGGAAAAGAAGATCTTTTCTGCTTTGCAGACAGAGGCGCGGATGTGCCGGGAGCTTTATGGCCCGAGTGAACCGATGGTTTGGCAATGGACCGTCAGCCCGGAAGGAAGAGCCCGGGAAATCGCCACCGCGTCTTCTCATCCGCAATCTTCCGGATTGACCGCATGTGTCCACGATGTGATTCAATCTTTTCGTTATCCGAAACCGCAACAACCTGTTTTCTTGTCCCTTACCTTTTAGCCTGATGATGTGACCACCCGGCGCCTTGCCCTGCTGTTTATCCTGATTGCCGTTCTAGTGGGCGGGGCGGTGGATTTGATTTTTTCTACCGCTATTGATTATTGGGTGCACGATGCCGCTGTGGTTTACCGGGCTCGGGAACAATGGCGCCACATAGGTATTGTGGTATTGGATAATCAAGTCCCGGTGCGGGTTGGACGCAAGCAAACGTTGCCGTTGTTCGCCTTGGCAACGGAACGTTTGGTGCAAGCAGGGGCTAAGGGTGTCTTCATGGATGCCCGCTTGACCAAGGAACTGGAAACCACCATGCCCTATGCCATCTGTCTGGATCACCAAAGAAATGGAGTGCGCTGGTCTTCGCCCCATTGCGTGGCGAAAGGGGCATCCCGGTGTCTTGTTGCCGGGAGCGAAGCAGGCGCGGCGCCTCTGAAATTGTCACAACAGGCTATCCGTAAGTTCAGAGTGGCGCCCTTTTTGCCAGGTCAAGGACAACTGCCCGATTTCCTTTTGTTTGGCTGGGAAGCCTCGATGTTCATTCCTGAACAAGGTTTGGCAGTCAGTGACCGTTTGGTGACAAAGCGTTCTTCGATTTTGCGCTGGATGGATTTGAGCGGCGATCATGCCGTTATCCGGTTAGCCAAATGGGTCGCGCCGGAAAAAGTCAGGCAAGCATTGACGAAAATTCGAGACAACGAAGTGTGTGATGGCCGTTATCCCTGTCGCCGAATCCGCTTGAGCCGGCCCCTTTATCGAATCAGTCTGGATAACGGCCGCTTACTGGCGCCGGTCAGTCTGCTTGCTTCTTGTAACACTACGGAGGCAATGGCCATTGCCCGCTTGTTCAAAGACAAAGCAGTAATTTTGCAATTAACCTCCCCTTCGGAATCCACCGATATGGTGGTGACGCCCATGACCACCGCTTGGTGGGGTCCCCATCTGTTGACGCCAGGCTCGCAATTTTTGGCGGATGCGGCAGAGACATTGCTGAATGAAGATCATCCCCGCGCGCCCCCTTTGTGGATAAAAGTGATGTTGTTCGCCTCAGTGGCAATCTTGAGTGTGTTTTTGGGGCTGCGTCATCGCCAAATTGTCTTGTGGGGAGTCGGTATCGGGATTTTCACTGGTTTGATTGGGATGTGTTTTTGGCAAAAACAGATGCAACTTTGGCCTGTCGTGGCTGCCATGAGCGTGTATTTTGCCGGTGCCTTTCAGGTCATCGGTTTGAATTTGGTGGTGGGGATGCGGGAAGGCAATCTCATCCGCAAGTATATGCCGGATCAAATTCACGATTTGTTGATTTCCTTGCGGCAAAATCAAAGATTCCGCAATCAGCGCTACGAAACCATCGTTTTGATGAGTGACTTGACTCACTACACCACCGTCACCGGGTTATTGAAAGATCCGGCCTATGTATTGGAACTGATGAATGACTATTTGGAAGAAACTTCTGTCGTAGTGCAAAAAAAATATCAAGGATGGCTGGAAAGCTATGTGGGGGACATGGTGTGTTATTACTGGCCGGTGTGGAAAAAAGACCGGGATGAAACCTATCGTAATGCGCTGCTCGGCGCTTTGGAAATGGCGCGTCTGCAAAAGCGTTTTTTTTCCACCCTCAATCAGCGATACGCCCACCGCTTTCCCGAACAAGCCTTGAAACAAGTGGCTTCCATTATCAATGCAGGGATTGGCTTGGCCTCGGGCAAAGTGGTCATGGGGGATATCGGTCCCAGCAACGGGGTGCGGAAATTCGGCATTCTGGGCGATCCCTTGAATCTGGCCGCCCGCCTGGAAAGCCTCACCCGTTTGTTTTCAACCGATATCATCGCCAGTGAAGAATTCCTCCCCACGGTGAATTCGTTGGGGATCAGTCAAAGGCGGTTGGGACGGTTTATGGTCAAGGGCAGAGTGATGCCTGTCACCATTTACGCGCTCGGAGAAAAGCACGATCCCCGTTTTGCCCTGTCTTCCGTCAGGGTTTGGGAACAGTGGTTGAAGCAACTGGAAAACGGAAGACAACCGGCTCAATCCTGCCCTGGAATTTATATGAAGGATTGTGAAACCTTTCGGAAATGGAGAACCCGTGAACTGCTGACTCCCAAAGGAATCTGGGTGCTGGACGAGAAGTGAAAAAGAGCCACGGAAGATGCCGGTTCCGCGGCTCTTTGCCTACGTTTCGGTCAAGCTGTCTGAATGGTGATCCGCCGGCGGCCATGGGGGTGTGCTTTGGGAAGCTGGATAGTCAAAACCCCTTTGCGGTAGGTTGCCTCCGCCCGGTTTTCATCCACCGGTGCCGGCAATTGCAGCGCCCGCTCAAAGGCGCCGTAAGCTCGTTCCAATAGATAGTAGCGGCCGCTGGATTCTTCCCGTTCGGCGGTTTTTTCACCGCGGACCACCAAAATATCGTTGATGACTTCAATTTCAAAGTTATCAGGTTCCATGCCAGGGACTTCAAGCTTGACGATGACTTTATCGTTTTCTTCCTTCACTTCCGCGGCCAGCAATCCCCAGCGTGAAGCGCTGGCCATCAGCTGATCTTCAGCGCCGCCCCCCTTGGGATGATGGGTGAATCGGGTTAATGCCTGAGATGCCCGTTCACGCAGGGCGCGCCAGCCTTCCGTCAGGGATTCGATGGCATTTTGGAAACCGTGCCGAATTTGATCCAGTGTGCTCATTGGGGCCCCCTTTTGATCAATGAATGGATGTTGGAGAAACGATTTTATCCGATCCCCTGCAAAATATCTTTGTTGGTCTATAGTTTCTCCATATAACCAGATTGAAATTCCCTAGGGGGTGAAACGCAATGAATTGGAATTCGGTAGGCATGCGCCTGGTATTAGTTGTTTTTGGATCGATTTTGTTGGTCAGTTCGGCATTGCTATGGATGTATGCCCGCCAGCAACATCAAACCATCATCGAAGCCGAGACCGGCAAGGCGCGCAGTGCCTTGCTGGCTGCGCAGGCGACGCAAGAACGGGTATCCAAGCAATGGGAAATGGGAATTCTTACCACCGACATGCTCCAGGAGTTCGCCCGGTTGCCCAATCCCCAGGCGGGCCGGATGCGGATATTCGCCACCGTGCCAATCGTCGCTGCCTGGAGTGTGATCCAGGCCAATCAGGAAGAGAACGGTTTTGAACTCAGAACGCCCCGCATGGGCGCGCGCAATCCAAAGAACGAACCGGATGAATTGGAGGCGGAAGCGTTGAGATATTTTGCCGGTCATCCTGATGCGCGGGAATATCAAATCATTGACGAAAGCAACAATACGCTCAGGTTCTTCAAACCGGTGCGGCTCGGGGAACAGTGCATGGTGTGTCATGGCGATCCCGCCAACTCGTACGAGTTGTGGGGGCGGGAAGACGGCAAGGATATCCTGGGTTACCCCATGGAAGGGAAAAAACCGGGGGATTTGCACGGCGCTTTTGAAATTGTCACCCCCTTGAATAATGCCGATGCCTTGATCTGGGCCAATGTCGGGAAAGCCTTTGGATTGATGTCGGGAGCGGCCTTGGTGGTGGCGCTGATTCTGTATCTTGCCACTAAGAAAATTATTGCCGATCCCCTGACAGCGCTTGGCTTGAAACTTCAAGATATTGCCAGCGGCGAGGGGGATTTGACCGCCCGCTTGAAGGCGGAAGGCAAAACCGAGTTTGCCTGGATTGCCAGTAGTTTCAATCAGTTTGTGAAGAAAATTCGTAATACGGCGCTGTCCATCCGCGATTCAGTCCATTCTCTGAACGAGGAAACCCGCCGGTTGACCGAATTGGCCAATAAAACCGAACAATGTTGTGAAGGCGAGCGGGTAGAGATTTCCCAGACCGTCTCCACCATGGAGCAGATGGCGGCTTCGGTTCAGGAAATCGCCCACAATACCACCCGCGCGGCGGAAGCTTCCCAACAGGCCGATGCCCAGGCTCAATCAGGTAAAGGCGTGGTTTCCGGGGCCATCGACAAGATCAATGGCCTGTCGCTGGAAGTGGACAAAGCGGCAGGCGTTCTTAAAGAATTGGAGAACGACAGCGACAGTATTGGCGAGGTACTGAAGATCATCGGCGATATCGCCGACCAAACCAATCTGCTGGCTCTCAACGCCGCCATTGAAGCTGCCCGGGCGGGAGAGCAAGGGCGCGGTTTCGCAGTGGTGGCGGAGGAAGTGCGGACCTTGGCCAGCCGGACCCAGGAATCCACCGCCGAAATCCAGCAAACCATCGAGCGCTTGAGAAACCGCGCCCATCAAGCGGTGGAAGTGATCAACCGCAGCAAGGAGCAAGCACAGATCAGCGCCAAAGAAGCCAACGCCGCCAACGAGGCGCTGGAAAACATCACCGCCATGGTGGAAACCATCAGGGAAATGAACACGCAAATTGCCAGCGCGGTAGAAGAACAGAGCATGGTCAGCGAGGAAGTCAATCACAATGTGGTGCGGGTGAATGAATCGATTGACCGGTCATTCGAACAGGTCCAGGGCACCCGCGCGGCCATCGAAAACTTGAGATCGGAGTCGGAAAAGCTGGAAGCCGTGGTGGGGCAGTTCCGAACCTGATCTGATTCGAACCCGGATATTTCAGGGCCCGTGGAAAGGTGCACTGATATATCCGGCTTAAACGACGCCAGACCTCCTTGTTGCCCCCACTCCGGTGGGGGTTTTTTCTTGCAGGCCACCGCTACCGCGCGCTTGTCAATGGGCAGGCCGGGTTCGGCGCCAGCCGCAACCCGCCAGGAACCTCGGTGGTTTTTTTCTTGCAAGCGACCGCTGCCGCGCGCTTGTCAATGGGTAGGTCGGGTTCGGCGTCAGCCGCAACCCGACAGAACTTCTACCGCCGCAACATTTGCAGCTCTTCCAGAAGATCCAGGGCCAAGGCCGCGCCCGCGGGATTGACGCCCAGATCCCGTTCCAGCCGCAGCGCCGCCTTCAGGCGCTGGAAAGCAACGGCATCGAACCGCCAATCCTGGGGTTCGCCACCCTGGATTTCCACCACCCCTTCATTGACCAACTCGATGACCGTTTCAGCGCTGACATCGCACAGTTGGCACACTTCCACCAGGGTGAGCCGGAAATGTTCATCTAGCACCACACCCGAGACAATGATTTCTTGATTCATGCCCTAACCTCCCATTGCCGCTCGTGGATTCATGGGCATCACTTTGGCCATTTCTTCATAGAGTTTTTTCGCTTCCGGGGTATCGGCCGGCGGGGTGACGATTTTCAGCACCACATATTGATCTCCGGGCGGTTTCCCCGGGAGCCCCTTGCCTTTGAGCCGGAGCTTTTTGCCGGTCTGGGAACCGGGGGGGATTTTCAGTTCCACTTTGCCGGCCAGTGTCGGAACCGCCACTTTGGCACCCAATGCCGCTTCCCACGGCGTGATGGGCAGCTCGACAATGAGATCCTTGCCCTCCACCTTGAACCAGCGGTGAGGCTTGAAATGCACTTCCAGATACAGATCGCCATTGGGTCCGCCACCCATGCCCGGGGCGCCCTGGCCGGCCAGGCGAATCTTTTGCCCCTCCTGGATGCCTTGTGGAATTTTGACCTGCAAGCGCTTGCTTTTCTCCACCAGCCGGCCCGTGGCCGGGTCCACCTCCGGAATACTCAGAGAGATGGTTTGGGTGGTGCCGCGGAAGGCGTCTTCAAGATCGATGTAAACGTTAGCGTGCAAATCTTCCCCCCTCATGCGGAACCCACCCCGGCCGCCAGCGGTGCGGAATCTTCCCTGGCCGAAAAGCGCTTCAAAAAACTCGCTGAAACCGCCGGTGCCGGTCTCGGTATAACCCCCACCGCCGAAGCCGAATTCCTGTTCCCAGCCCGGTGGCGGCTGATAACTTTGCCCCTGTTGCCATTGACTGCCGAACTGGTCGTAGGCTTTGCGTTTTTCCGGGTCTTTGAGGACTTCGTAGGCTTCCGCCACTTCCTTGAATTTGGCCTCGGCGTCGGGTTCCTTGCTCACATCCGGATGGTACTTGCGCGCCAGTTTGCGGTAGGCTCGCTTGATCTCATCCTGGGTAGCGGTTTTGGAAACCCCGAGAATTTGATAGTAATCTTTGAAATCCATGGATGTCTATATGCCCTCGCTGGAAAATAATACGGTTTTGTCGCCAATAAAGCGCACGGTGATGCTTTTATCCTTGTCTTGCCAGACACAGCTTTTGGCGTTGAGAATGGCGTCGCACTGGTCCGGCTCTCCCAGTAATTCGGTAACTTCCTGATAAGACATGCCAACTTCCAGTTTTTGATAGTTTTCCTTGTTGATCCGGCTGCACCCGGCAATTGTGATGGACAGCCACGCTGAAAAAATCAAACAAAACAATTTACTTTTGTTCATAAGTTCTCCCAAATAAATGAGGCCAGATTAATCCGTTTCAAGGGTATAAAACACATCCAGGCTCTGACTGGCGCCGGACTGGGCTTCGAGAGCGATTCTTTTGCTCACCCGGTAGCGCATCAGAGCGGCTCCCTGGCCGTTGAACAGGTTGAAAGCATACCCCACGTATAGATCGGGTGTCAGATATTTTCCCAGGGTTAAAGCGGTCTGTGCCTGGGTAGGGCCGGTTTTGACCTTGATTTCATCCACTCCCAGCCGCTTCAGCCAAGGGCGCGCCAGACTGGTGCCCAAGGATAGGGCGGCGTTGGCGATCATGGTTTTTTCATCGCTGCCGCCACTTTCAAACGAATGCCCGGTCAGGAAATACGCCAGGGCCTCGGTTTTTGGTAATGGTGGCTGGCTGGTCACGGTCAGTACCGGTTCGATCAAAGGGCCTTTGACGCGCAGGGTGACAGTCACGCCGTCGCTGTCGATTTTCCGCACCGCCTGGAGATCCAAATAAGGATTATCCAGCGGACCGTTGAAGATCAGCTTGCCGCTGGTGATGTCGATTTCCTGGGCAAATGCCTTGTATTTTCCCTGCTTCAAGTAAATTACCCCATGGGCGGCGGCTTGACTGTTTTGGCTGTGAACTTTTAAGTGGCCGGTGAGCTTGGCTTTCAAACCATAGCCCTTGAAGCGGACGTCCTTGCCCAGCTCCAGCCGGACATCGCTGGTGAGCCTCAATGGAACCGGAGGTTTGGTTTTTGGTTTGCCTAAAATGACTTCGTCTTCGGAAACGGTGATTGCCTCTGGCGGTAATTCCTTGATTTTGATTTTGGCCTTGGGAAGGCTGACTTTGCCTTGCAGGCGCGCAAGATTATTTTCCAGGTGAAACTCAAGGTCGGGAGATGCTTCGACCCTGGCTTGCGGCAAACGGGCAATTTCAAATGCTTCGCCCTTCATGGACAAACGCATGGCCAGTGGCGAGGAAAAAGGTTCCAGCCACCCCCGGACTTTCAGCCAGCCTTCGCCGGAGTGGCCGCGGCCATTGATGTTAAACCGGTGGCCATCGCGGTTGATGGCGCTCAAACGCACCTTTTGCAGTCGAATGCCGGTGGCTTTGATGGTGGCGGCGCCGCCGGTCAAGTAAATTTCACCTGTCATCAGCGGCTTTTCCAGGGTGCCGGAAAGCAAGGTTGCCAGGGTCAATCGTCCCTTTGGCCGGTCCAGTGGCGGCATCCAGGATGACAAGCGGGAAATGTCTGGAATGGTGGCATCGATTTGACCGGCAATTGGTATGGGAGCGGTCTTGAAATCCAGGGCGAGCGCTGCTTGTAAGCGGCCATGTTCGGGAAAAGCCATTCTTTTGCCGTTAGCCGCCCGGAAGCCGAGGGAGCCGAGAGATAAGCGCCAGCGCTGATCTACATAATTGCCCTTGAGGTGAGTGCGAATTTGCCCTTGAGGCAGTTTTGCATTGACAGTCAATCTATGGTTGGCGAAATTTCCGTGAGCTTTTATTGTGAGTTGCCCGATGTTTATATCATTCAGGGATAACCGCTGAAGACGGAGCCGGGCATGGGAATCGGGATCTTGGGGGGAGATATTGAACATCATCTCGAGCGTCTGTAAACGATTGTCCTGCCAGCGTAGCTGTCTGCCATGGGCCTTCATTTGTATGTGGGGCTGGCTAGTCGAGCCCTTGAGTTGGCCTTGGGCGTATAATTGGCCTGCAAGCGTTGGCCAGGCGCCGGATAGATTTTTACCCTCGAACTTGAAATGCAAATCAAGCTGCTTTCCCAATTGCCCGTTCAAATGGAGCTGGTTCCGCCCGCTTTTGACGTTTAATGCCTGGAATTGCCATTGGTCTTGGCGGTAAATTATCTTGCCAATGGCTTCGACAGGATGACCACGCAGTTTTCCCGTTAAGCTCTGGATGGCGATTTCAAACTCCGCTGCTTCGCCATGAAAGCGGCCTTGACTATACCCGGTGAAGCGCAATCGTCCCGGCCATTGGGGAGCGATTTCCCCGGGGTTGATCTGGTTACCCCGGACATGGAAGTTCCAGTCGATTTCAGGCTCCCAGGTAAGATTACCCTGTAGCTGGATCTGTCCTTTCATGGTATGGACAAGGGCTTTTTTTATGTGGAAGCTTTGCAGATTGCCCTTGCCGGTTAACGTTAAATCGGCGGCCGGGAGATTCGGGCCGTTGAACTGTCCCGTCAGGGCGAGGGTATAGGCCGCCAGATTGCCGTGAATATGATAATTGCCGTGGGCGCTTTGTAATTCTGCTTCCACCGGGGGCCAGTGCAGATTTTGCCAATGGCCCTTCAGATCGGCCCGGATTGGTTGTTGCAGAGGATATAAGGTGCCTTTGGTAATGAAGACAAAAGGTTGACTGATCCGGTGATGAATGACCAAGTGGGCCAGTGTCCCGCTTAATTTGCCCTGACCACGAAAAGTGGCTGGCGCAGTCGCTGTTTCAGATATTCGGTAGCGCCAGTCAATTTCCGCTTGAAGCGGATAATCCCCAGTGAGTGTCAGCCGGCCATGCAGGGAGGCAGACAGGGACGGTGCCTCAAGCTGCAGTTGCTGAATATTGAGGTCTTGTTCTACCGTATCACCCTTGAAATCCAGCCGTTGGAGAGTCATGGTTTCTTCTCCTTGCTTGACAACGGCATCTTGCAAGTGTAATTGCTTGACTTTGAAGGCCAGGGGCAATCGGATTTGCGGTAAGACGATCGGTTGGGATGGCTGGGCTTCTTTTGAGGCAGGGCCCTGATAATGAATGCCGGTGGCGGTCAATTTATCGATGATCAACTGTTTGGCAGTTAAAGCCCAAGGTCGCCAGGCCAGGGTCAGGTGATCAATTTGCAGGCGGTGAGGCGGTAATGCATAGGACAGATTGTGGACTTCCAGGTAGTTCAGGAGTGTCCCTTGAACCTTGCCTGCGTCAAATT